>CAZOKL010000076.1:6724-10669 GCA_964580305.1 uncultured Bacteroides sp. | reverse complement strand
GGGGAGTTATTTCTCCAGTGCCTGGCGGATGTCGGCCAGGATGTCGTCAACGTCTTCAATGCCCACCGAGAGGCGGATGAGGTCTGGCGCGATGCCGGCCTCGCGCAGCTGCTCGTCGCTCAGCTGGCGGTGTGTGTGGCTGGCGGGGTGGAGCACACAGGTGCGGGCGTCGGCCACGTGGGTCACAATGCAGACCATCTTCAGACTGTCCATGAAGCGGATGGCATCCTCGCGCGTGCCCTTCAGGCCGAAGGCCACCACGCCGCAGGCTCCGCCGGGGAGGTATTTCTGCGCCAGCTCATAATATTTGCTGCTCTTCAGGCCGCAATAGTGCACCCAGGCCACGCGCGGGTGGCGCTCCAGCTGCTCGGCCACGGTCTGTGCGTTGTGGCAGTGGCGCGGCACGCGCAGGTGGAGCGTCTCCAGCCCGAGGTTGAGCAGGAACGCGTTCTGGGGCGACTGCGTGGCGCCGAGGTCGCGCATCAGCTGGGCGTTTATTTTGGTGAGGTAGGCCATCTTGCCGAAGGCCTTCGTGTAGGTCAGCCCGTGATATGACTCGTCGGGCTGCGTCAGCCCCGGAAAGCGGTCGGCGTGTGCCTCCCAGTCAAAGCGTCCGCTGTCAACCACCGCGCCGCCCAGGCTGACGGCATGCCCGTCCATGTATTTCGAGGTGGAGTGGGTCACGATGTCGGCCCCCCACTCAAAGGGTCGGCAGTTGATGGGTGTGGCAAAGGTGTTGTCCACAATGAGGGGCACGCCGTGGCTGTGGGCGATGCGGGCAAACTTCTCGATGTCGAGCACCTGTATGCCCGGGTTGGAGATGGTTTCGCCAAACAGGGCCTTGGTGTTCGGGCGGAAGGCCTTGCTGATTTCCTCCTCGCTGGCATCGGCATCCACAAAGGTGCAGTCGATGCCCATCTTCTTCATCGTCACGCCAAAGAGGTTGAACGTGCCGCCATAGATGGCCGTGGCGCACACCAGGTGGTCGCCCGCGTCGCAGAGGTTGTGCACGGCATAGAAGTTGGCAGCCTGCCCCGACGAGGTGAGCACGGCGCCCACGCCGCCCTCAAGCGCGGCAATCTTGGCCGCCACGGCATCGGTCGTGGGGTTTTGCAGGCGGGTGTAGAAATATCCGCTCTCCTCAAGGTCAAACAGGCGGGCCATCTGCTCGCTGCTGTCATATTTAAAGGTGGTGCTCTGAAAGATGGGGAGCACGCGCGGCTCTCCGTTTTTGGGTGTCCATCCGGCCTGGACGCAAAGTGTGCCGGGAGTTGGTTTCTTGCTCATGATGCGATAATGTTTTTTTAAGTTATGTAGTCGATTTAAAATGCTCGGATGACGCAAAAGTATGGAAAATATTGTATTTTTGTCCTCAGACATGCCTTGATGTTGGTGTGAAATAAGCCTTTTTTTTATGAGAACAGCTGTAAAACACATCGTCCGCCTCGTGCTCGTGCTCCTGCTGCTCGCCCCCTTCGGGGTGCTGCATGCACAGAAGGAGCAGACCGACGTCCCCCGCCGGGGCGAGGGCATCACCTCCTTTCTTCAGCGCCACGGGCGCGACCCGCGGCTCTATTATGCCGACTTCCTTGAGCTGAACCGCAAGAAACTGCGCGGGCGCGAGGAGTTGCGCATGGGCGTGCGCTACGTCATCCCCCCGCTGAAGAAGGACAAGAAGCCATCGGAACCGGACAAGGACAAGACGACGCCCTCCAAAGGCAAGACGGCTCCCCGCGGCAAGACCGTGCGGGAGCCTCTGCTGGGCGCACGGCATGCCGATGTGCAGGTGACGTCGAACCGCCTTGCGGGCGCGTGCTTCTACCTGTCGAGCGGGCACGGAGGCCCCGACCCGGGAGCCATTGCCCATGTGGGCAGCCACGAGCTGCACGAAGACGAGTATGCCTATGACATCACCCTGCGTCTGGCCCGACAGCTGCTCAGCGAGGGGGCCGAGGTGCGCATCATCATCCAGGACGCACAAGACGGCATCCGCGACGATGCCTACCTGCCGAACAGCAAGCGCGAAACGTGCATGGGCGAGGCCATCCCCCTGGGGCCGGCGGCACGCCTGGAGCAGCGGAGCAGCAAGATAAACGCCCTCTACCGCAAAGACCGCAACCGCTACAAGTATTGCCGCTCGGTGTTCATCCACGTGGACAGCCGCGGGCGCGGCGAAAAGATGGACGTCTACTTCTATCACGCCCCGTCGAGCCGCTCGGGACGGCGCCTGGCCAACACCCTGCGCACCACGTTCAAGAACAAGTATGCCACCCACCAGCCCGGGCGCGGCTTCACGGGCACGGTGAGCGGGCGTGACCTCTACGTGCTCCAGCACACCGACCCCGTGGGCGTGTTCGTTGAGCTGGGCAACATTCAGAACCAGTCGGACCTGCGCCGCCTCATCATCAGCGAAAACCGCGAGGCGCTGGCCAAGTGGCTCAAGGACGGCATCGTGAAGGATTTTCAATCAAACTGAGAGTGATATACTGATTCATTAACCCCCACCATTTAAAACAAACTGCTTATGAAACACACTTTGAAAGCGTGGCTGGTGGACAACACCGTCACAGTGGACAACAAGGATGACAAAATCCTCCAACTTGAATCGGCCGGAAGCCTCACCCTCGACGACGTGCTCGAGGAGATGAAGAGCGAAGACACCGGCCTGCGTGCCGAAACCATCGAACACGTGGTGAACCTCTACCACCGTGTGCTGACCGACCTCGTGCTCCAGGGCTACACCATCAACGCCGGACTCTTCTACATGTCGCCCACCTTCCGCGGCGTGGTGGAGGGCGGCACGTGGGACCCGCAGCGCAACTCCATCTACGTCGACATCACCCAGGGCAAGACGCTGCGCGAGGCCATCGCCGAAACCTCGGTGGACATTCTCGGGCTGAAACAGAGCCTGATGTACATCTCCGGAGGCGAAGACGCCGCCACCCGCGTGTCGGGCATGTCGGCCACGGCCGGGCGCAACTACACGCTCACGGGCCGCATGCTCAAGGTGCAGGGCAGCGACCCCTCGGTGGGCGTCACGCTGACCAGCTCCACGGGCACGGTGACCCGCCTTGCAGACGACATGATTGCCGTGAACCAGCCCTCGAAGCTCGTCATCCTCATCCCCGCCACCATGACCGACGGCACCTACACGCTCACCGTCACCACGCAGTATAGCGGCAGCGGCGTGACGCTGAAGGAGCCGCGCAGCGCCAGCTGCACCATCGTCATCGGCGAGGCAGCCTCCGAGCCCTCCACCCCCGGCGGTGACGACGATGGCGACGGGCTCTGAAAGAGAAATTCGTATAGAGCTATACGAACACCTCGTATAGCTCTATACGAGACCCTCGAATAGCCCTATACGAACACCTCGAATAGCTCTATACGAACACTTAGTTTACAAAACCTGACAAATGACTTTCCGCCACACCCTCCCCGTGCAGCTGCGTTTCAGCGATGTGGACCAGCTGGGGCACGTGAACAACTCCGTCTATTTCTCGCTTTACGACGTGGCCAAGACGGCCTACCTGTCTGCCGCCCTTGGCGACGGGGTGGACTATCGCCGCTCGTCGCTCGTCATCGCCAACATCAATGCCAATTTCTTCGTCCCCGTCTTCTTTACCGACCGCATCGTCATCGAGACCTCTGCCGTCCGCCTGGGGAACAAGAGCCTGACGCTCTGCCAGCGCGCCGTGTGCGAGGCCACGGGCGAGGTGAAGTGCGAGTGCCGCACGGTGATGGTGGCCTATGACGTGGAGTCGCGCCAGTCGTTCTCCCTGCCCGCCGCGTGGCGCGATGCCATTGCCCGCTTCGAGCACCGCACGGTGGAGGAGCTGGAGCAGGGCGAGTGAGCGGGGTTTACAGTCCGGCAATCTCTTCAGCGCTCAGTTGCGTCAGCTCTGCAATGGTTCCGACGGGCATCCCGGCGCTCTTCATCTTCCGGGC
>CAZOKL010000076.1:0-6624 GCA_964580305.1 uncultured Bacteroides sp. | reverse complement strand
AGCAACCGTTTCATGGCCCAATCAAATCGGATGAGATTGTCTTTCATAAGCAATGCGGTGTTTGTTCGTTGTTGCAAATGTACTTCTTCTGGCGTTGATTGCCAAGCGGTTTGTCTGAAAACAATGCAGCCCGTGACCTTCTCAGGCGGCGGGCTGCACATTACAATACAAAATACAAATACAACTAAACGAGATTCTGTTGTTAAATGATTCCTTGTGCCATCATTGCATGTGCCACTTTCATGAAACCTGCAATGTTTGCACCCTTCACGTAGTTGATGTAACCGTCGGGCTCAGTTCCATATTTCACGCATTGTGTATGGATGTTGCCCATGATTTCGTGAAGTCTGCGGTCTACTTCTTCAGCAGTCCAGCTCATGTGCATTGCGTTCTGGCTCATTTCCAAGCCTGAGGTGGCCACACCACCGGCATTGACTGCCTTGCCCGGAGCATACAGAATCTTGTGCTCGATGAAAGCGTCGATGGCTTCCGGTGTGCACCCCATGTTGGATATTTCGCCGACACAAATCACACTATTGTTAATTAAGGTTTTGGCATCTTCTCCATTGAGCTCGTTTTGGGTTGCACACGGCAGGGCGATGTCCGCCTTTACTTCCCACGGCCTGCGTCCGGCCACGAATTTGGCATTCGGATATTTCTCTGCATACGGGGCCACGATGTCGTCGCCGGTTGCGCGAAGTTCAAGCATGTAGTCAATCTTTTCGCCGCTGATGCCGTCCGGGTCATACACATAGCCGTCCGGACCGGAGATGGTGATTACTTTGGCTCCAAGCTGGGTTGCCTTCGTGGCTGCGCCCCAGGCCACGTTTCCGAAGCCGGAGATGGCCACTGTCTTGCCTTTGATGTCTATGCCCCTCATTTGCAGCATGTGGTTTACAAAATACAGGCCGCCGAAACCCGTTGCTTCAGGGCGGATGAGCGAACCGCCAAATTCCAGACCTTTGCCGGTGAATGTGCCTGTAAATTCACGTGTCAGCTTCTTGTACATGCCGAACATATAGCCCACTTCGCGACCGCCCACGCCGATGTCGCCTGCGGGCACGTCCATGTCAGGACCGAGATGACGCCACAGCTCAAGGATGAAGGCTTGGCAGAAACGCATGATTTCACCTTCGCTCTTGCCGCGCGGAGAGAAGTCTGAACCGCCCTTGCCGCCGCCCATGGGGAGTGTGGTCAGTGCGTTCTTGAAGGTCTGTTCGAAGCCTAAGAATTTCAGGATGGACAGATTGACCGAAGCGTGGAAACGGATGCCGCCTTTGTATGGGCCGATAGCGTTGTTGAATTGCACACGATAGCCGAGGTTGACCTGAACCTTACCATTGTCGTCAACCCAGGGCACCTTGAATGTGAAGATGCGGTCGGGTTCTACCAAACGTTCGATAAGACTTGCTTTTTCGAACTCAGGATGTTGATTGTAAATATCTTCAATGGACAAGAGGACTTCTTTCACTGCTTGCAGGTATTCCAATTCGCCTGGGTGTTTGGCTTCCAAGGAAGTCATGATGTTTTCAATATTCATGGTAGTGCATTTTTTAGGTTAATGATAAAATGTAATCATCACTAGTGCAAATATAGGAGTTGTTGGAATATCTCCAAAACTTTTTGCCGGAAAAAATATGCTTTTCCGATAAAATGTTAGAGGTGGGTCAAAAAGCTGCTTTATAGCATTGTTTTGGAAATGCTTTTCTTCGGATAAATCCTGTTGGAGGCGGATGATTTTTACAAAATGTCAGTCATTACGGTCGAGTTCTCGTGAACACCACGTCCTTCCTGTTGCATAATGTGAAGTTAATGCATTTTTCTTTTATGCTGCCTGCCGTGGGCGAACAGGGAGATGAACGTGCATGTTTTGTCTGCCTGTCGGCTGATGGAGAGAGGGAGACGGACGCATGGCGTTTGTTGACGTTTTTCGCCTTTCTTTTCCTTTGCCGGATGGGGCGGCCTCTGTGTTCTGGCGGAGTGTGACGGCCGGTGGCAGACCCTCGGATGGAGCTTTTGAAACTTCTTTTGCAAGTAGTTGATAATGAAGAATAAACAAGACCTTTCTCTTGCCCTCTGTTCGGCCCGTGGGCGGACTCCTTTCCGTGCTCGTCCGGCTTCTTCTCCGTGCCCGCCCGCCTTCCTTTCCGCTTCCGGGCGGGTAAAGGAGTGACAGGCAGGGGATGAAAAGCGTCATAAGGCGTGTGAGGAGAAGGCTTTGTCGGGTTGATTTTTCTTGTTGATAATATTCAGATGATGCATTTGTCAATGCAAGAAAATGTTTTTTCCGTGAATCTTTTTAAATTTGTATGCTTAACCTTGAATAATATCGTATGAAACGACTTATACCTTATTTCATGTTCCTGTTGGGATGGTTCTGCGGCTTCACCTCGTTGGCGCAGGAGAGTTTCCGGCAACGACGTTTCTCGGTGAACGACGGCCTGTCGCAGAGCATCGTGCAGGACATCTTGCAAGACCGCAACGGATACATCTGGTTCTCCACATGGAACGGGCTGAACAAGTATGATGGCTACACGTTTCGCTTCTTCAAGTCGCATCCCGGTGAAGGAACGGTCTTGTCCAGCAACCGCATCGTGGGGTTGAATGAAACGGCTTCGGGCGACATCTGGTGCCGCACACAGGAGCGCCGCGCTTATCTGTTCGACTCGCAGACGGAGACGTTCATCGACGTGCTGAAGCCATACACGCAGAAAAATCCTTCGCTCGACATCGACAAAATCGTCTGTCTGGAGAATGGTGTCACGTGGCTGTTCTCTTCCGACCATGCAATTTCTTTCCGTGTGGACGAGAACCGGCTGGACACCGATGAGGCTGTGCGCGTGTATGACGCGAATACGGAAGATTGGCATGCCGGACGTGTGACGCAAGTGAAGATTGACGCCGACGGCGACGAATGGATTCTGACGGACAAGGGGGTGAACATTGTGGGAAAGAAACAGATGAAGAGTGATTTTCCTTTTCAACACATGACGGAAAAGAGCGGAAACATCTGGCTCATCTCCTCCGACGGACTGTTAGCCCGCTATGACGAGTCGGGCGGCAGTGTGCACTTTATGGAGCAGGCCGCAGGTGTGAAACGAGTGCATCAGATGAAGGCCATCTCTGACACGCTGCTGACCGTGGGCACAGACGTGGGTCTGTGGCTGGTGCATATTCCGGAGGGAGTGATGGAGCGTGTCGATGTCCGCTCCTCGACTCAACCGTCGGCCGACGTGTTCACGGTGTTCAAGGATTCGGAGCGACGACTCTGGATGTTCACGGAGAGCCCGGGCATCGTGATGTATGACATGGACAGCAAGACGTGCACCCACTTGCTTCCTCCCGTGCCGGGCAAGTCGGGTTCGAGTAATCGTCCGTTTGTCTATGAAGACGACTTTGGTGTGATACGCATGAACCCGCGCGGGGGCAATCTGTCTTATTACGACCCGCAGGAGGGTGTCCTGAAACCTTATGTCAATCCGGACGGGAGCGTCCTGGAGACTTCCATGCGCGTCTTCCTGATTGACCGCCAGAACAATGTCTGGTATGGTGCGGCACGCAATCTTTATCACGTGTCTTTCTTCCATGCCAACATGAACACTCTTCCCGGATTGGGAAACGTCGAGGCACGTTGCCTTTTCACCGACCGTTCGGGACATTTGTGGGTCGGCACGAAAGACAAATATTTGCGTTTCTATCGCGGAGGAAACATAGATGCCCGGCCTCTTTATTTAGGGACGGACGGTCGCTTGTCGTCCCGTCCTATGAAGTTTTTCAGCAATGTATATACCATGATGCAGGATGCCGACAGCTGTCTTTGGATTGGTACGCGAGGGGGAGGGCTGGTGCAGGCCTGCCCCTCGGGCGACGGGTATGCCTTGCGGCGTTTTCTCACGGACGAAGAGGATGCCTACAGCATCAGCAGCAATGACATCTATGCATTGTTACAAGACCGGAAAGGCCACATCTGGGTGGGAACCTATATGGGCGGACTGAACTTGTTGCAACGCGAGGGCGAGCACTGCCGTTTTATCCACGGTGGAAACCGGTTGAAAAATTATCCTTTTCCTTATGCCAAATCAAAAGTGCGGACCATTGCCGAAGCGCCCGACGGTACGATGCTGGTCGGCGCCTCTGAAGGTCTGCTGACTTTTAATTCAGACTTTGACCGTCCTGAAAGCATAGACTTCCGCTTGCACACGGCTGAATACGAGTATGCCGGCGGCATGACGTGCACTGAGGTGATGAACATCGGCGTGACCGGCGAGGGCATTTTCATGGCCACGTCGACCGGTGGTTTCAACCAGATACTTTCAGACAATTTGCTGGCCGACACGCTGCGTTTCCGTTCGATGGGCGTGCGTGACGGGTGGATGTCAGACCTGGCACTGTCCGTGCTGGAGTCGAAAGACAAAGATGTCTGGTTTGTCACCGAGAACTACCTTATCCGTTACAATCGACAGACCCATCAGCTGGAGCACTACGGCAGTACCTTCTTTCACGATGAAGTGTTCTTTTCTGAGGCTGTGCCGGTGAATTTGCCCGACGGGCGTCTGCTGTTTTCCTCCATTGCTCACGGCCCGTTCATCCTTTCTCCGCAAGAGCTTCAGGAGAGAGCTTATATGCCGCCCCTCGTGTTTACCGGTCTGC
Organism: uncultured Bacteroides sp.; assembly: GCA_964580305.1. Taxonomy (GTDB): domain Bacteria; phylum Bacteroidota; class Bacteroidia; order Bacteroidales; family Bacteroidaceae; genus Phocaeicola_A. The sequence continues at coordinate 1,974 of CAZOKL010000076.1, read as the reverse complement.
AGGTGCGCGGTCATGCGAAGCCCTATCCGCTGGACAATCTTGACCACATCGTGTTGCAGCCCGACGAACGCTTCGTGACCTTTCAGTTTGCCGCTTTGGACTATTCCAATGCTTCCGGCATTCAGTATGCCTACCGCCTGCGTGGCCTGGACAAGGATTGGAACTATTGTGGCACTCTTCGTTCGGTCAACTATAACAACCTGCCTTCCGGTAATTATGTGTTCGAGTTGCGTTCCACCAACAGCGACGGCGTGTGGACTTCGCAACTGAAAAGTCTGGATGTGACCATCCTTCCCACCTTCTGGGAGACGCCCTGGGCTTGGCTTCTCTATGCCGTGGCCTTTGCCGTCACTGCATTGCTCGTGGCCTACATCCTTTTCTACATTTATCGCCTGCGTCACAAGGTCGATGTGGAACAGCAACTGTCGGAAGCGAAGTTGCGTTTCTTCACAGACATCTCCCATGAGCTTCGCACGCCGCTTACGTTGGTGGTCAGTCCCATCGAGGAAGTGTTGGCACGTGAGGGAGGAGGACTTTCCTCCACAGGCCGTGCCCATCTGGAACTGGCCCGGAAGAATGTGAATCGCATGTTGACGCTGGTCAATCAGTTGCTTGATTTTCGTAAGATACAGAGCCATAAGATGAAGCTCATGGTCGAGGAGGTTGACATTGTGGGTTTCCTGGAGCGCGTGTTCGACGATTTCCGCCCGTTGGCGCAGGAACACAGCATGACGTTTCGTTTTGAGCATGACATGCCGGTGCTGATTGCCTGGGTGGATGTGGATAAGTTGGAGAAGATATGCTACAATCTGTTGTCCAATGCCTTCAAGTATACGGAAGACGGAGGGACGGTCATTCTGACTCTGACGGAAGTAGGCAAGACATTTGACATTGCCGTGCGCGATACGGGCATCGGCATTTCTCCGGAGAAGAAAGACCGTTTGTTTGAGCGCTTTGAAACGCTTGTCGGTCATGGTTGGTCACAGCCTTCGTCGGGCATTGGCTTGTCGCTGGTGAAGGAACTTGTTGAGCTCCATCGTGGCTCCATCGATGTGCAGAGCACTCTCGGCCAAGGCTCTGTGTTCACCGTGCATTTGCTGAAAGGAAAAGCACACCTGGAAAAAGACAGACAGGTGGAATTTCTGCTTGATGACGGACTGTCAGACGGCATGGACGTAACCCCGGTCATTGAGGAGGAACCGGAAACGGAAGAAGTCTTGACCGTGCTGGTGGTGGAGGATAACGACGAACTTCGTTCGTTCCTGAACAACATATTGGCTGAAAACTACAAGGTCTATCTGGCATCCAATGGGCATGAAGGACTTGACCTGGTTCGTGCACAATCGCCTGACTTGATTGTGAGTGATGTGATGATGCCTGTCATGGACGGATTGGAGATGGTGAAGCAGGTCAAAGCCGACCCTGTCTATTGCCATATCCCCATCATTCTGCTCACGGCAAAATCATCGCTTGAAGACCGCATTGCCGGTGTGGAACAAGGGGTCGATGACTACATCACCAAGCCTTTCAGTGCGTCATATCTGAAAGCCAAGATACAGAGCCTGCTCGAAAAGCGCCGGGAGTGGCAGGAGATGTACCGGAAGACATTGCTCCAGAAAGGGCAGTCAGAGTTCCGCCCGGGCGATTTGCACATTGCTTCTTATGACCAGGAGTTCATGAAGCGGTTGCTGGCATTCATTGAAGAAAACATGACCGACGTGAACTTGAAGGTGGAACAGATTGCAGACGCCATGAACCTGAGTCGTGCCGTGTTCTACACGAAACTGAAAACCATATCGGGATTGTCACCTATCGACTTTCTGCGCGACATCCGCATTAAGCGGGCTTGCCAGCTGATAGCTTCGGGCAACTATACGTTCTCGCAAGTGGCTTACATGGTCGGGTTCAAAGACCCGAAGTTCTTCAGTCGCACGTTTCGCAAGATTATGGGATGCTCGCCGACGGAATACAGGG
>CAZOKL010000075.1:0-11305 GCA_964580305.1 uncultured Bacteroides sp. | reverse complement strand
TCTGTGAGATAACGGAGTATGGCAGCCATGATGTGTGCCCGGCTGCCGGCATCCGTCACGCTTTCAAGTGGGAATCCGAGGACGAATGTCCGATAGTCCGCACCCCGGTAGGCCGTTCCCGCACCTCGGTTGCCGTCGGTGTAGACAAAGCTTTGGATGGCCGTTTCCGTCGGTTCGATGCAGGCGGGCGAAGCCACGGCGTAGCTCTGCTCGTTGGCTTGTCGGAAGATGTGGAAGCGTATGCCCGTGCCGAAGATTTCCGACGAGGGCGAGTGCAGCATGTTGTCCACCGGGCGGAACTTCAGCAGGCGGGTGAATGCGGTGTCGGTTTCCTTGTCCAGGTGGGCGCCGCTGAGGAGGATGCGCCCTCCGCTCCGGCAATAGTCCGTGACGGCATTCTTCAGGGCGGTCGGCAGCGGCATGCTTTCCGCACCCAGGATGATGTCAACAACGTCATAGTCGCGCAGGCTGACGCGCCCGTCTTCCACCGCCTCGTCACTGCACGAGGTGAACGAGTAGGCTCCGGCTGCCTGGATGGCCTTCCCGTGCAGGAAGGGGTAGTCAAATGTGTTTCCGGCAATGAGCCGCCCCTCGAGGTTGCTGTCGCTGTAACCCAGTCCGTCGGGCGTTTCCCGTCCGATGCCTGCCTTGTTGAAGCAAAGCTGCGTGCCGCTATATGCCGGACTATATATATAAGGTATGCCGGGGTCGGTTCGGAGGTCGAAGCCCTGAAGGTTGGCAGTCTCGATGGTGGCCGGCCCGCTCACCCGGTCGAAGGCGTTCACAATGAGCACCGTCTGCCGGCTGTGCCGTGCGACGTATGCCGCAAGCGTCTCTGACGGGAAGCTCTCGCCCCCGCGGTTGACGGCCGTGACTTTGAAGCTGTAGACGAGTCCCGGTTCGAGTTGCTTGTTGAGCGACGTGCCGCGCACGACTTCTCCATTGTCGAACCCGCCGAAACCTATGCGGGTGTAGACCACGTATTCCCGGGCTTTGGCCGTCGGCTCAAGCGGGTCGGTGACGGGAGTCCACGAGAGTCGGACGGTGTTCTTCTTTCCTGCGACGAAGGTCACAGCAAAGTGGTCAACGGGCAGCGGCTGCACTTCATAGTCCTCGTCGTGCATGTTTGCTTCATACTTCAATAAGGATTTATACACGGAGCGTGCAACTGCGAATTTGAAGCGCGGGTCGTGCCCCAGCTTCATATCTGCAAAGTTTTGATGGGAGAGCAGTTCCAGAATCATGGAGGGCACTGCGGGCAGGCGTGTTTCGCTGTAGTTGCGGTTCCACATTGCCCGTCGTGCCCATTCGATGCCGAACGTGGCGCTGATGTCGCGTTTCAGTCCGGTGAGCACGATGTCGGCCAGGTCGCGCGAGGCATATCGTGAGATGCCCGCCGGCAGCCGGCCGCCGTTGAAATCGGTCGTATAGATTCCCAGCGAGCCAATCAGTTCGTCGTCTTTGGAACATCCCGCATCGCTGTGCAGCGCCAGCGAGAGTTCCAGCGGCACCTTCAGTCCCTGCTGTGTCGGATTATAGGGCGAGCCGCCCGAGAGGTAGTTAATCATGTTGGAGCGCGTGTTGATGTCGTCGGCGTAGTCATCCGAGCCTTTTCGTCCGGCATACACATCATAGGGCATGCCGCTCCATTGGGCTTGGTAGCGTGCTCCTTCCAGATAGCGGGGAAGTCCGCTCACACGTGCCGTCGTGTGCGTATTTCCGCGTGCGATGTTGCCCATGCCCCCTCCGAAGCGTACGGCATCGGCGCAGACCACTCCCTTTTCCCGGCTTTCGTTGCTGAGCACAACCATGCCGTAGTCATTGCTGCCCTTGTCGAACTCGAACGTGCCCAGATAGACCCACGTACCCCCGCCCATCTGTTGATTGACGGAGAATTCGGTGACTCCTCCTTTATGGAACACCAGGTATTTGGCGTCCTGCACGCTGTTCGGAAAGGTTCGGTAGGCGACGTAGACGGCATATCTCCCCGTTTCGGGTATGTCGGGAATCCATTCGGCAAATGTCCGTTCTTTCTTCTTCTGCGCTGTTTCAACCACACGTGCCGTGCCGTCCTCAAAAGGATTCTGTCCGTCGAGATAGACGGTGCGCAGATGTGCGAATCCTTTTCCCTCAGCTGTCTGCCAGCGTCTCCTGCGGTTTTGGTCTTCATAATAAATGGAGCCTTGCGGCTTGCCGTCATTGTCCACGATGACCTCCTGTTTTTGCCAGTCACGTTCACGTGGGGTGAAGACGACGGCTCCCGCATTTTCCAGCATCGGGATGAGGTAGGGGACGACGAACGACTGCGTAAAGAGGTCTTCCGTTGTGCAGAACAGCCTGGGGCGTTGCCAGCTCCATTCACCTTTGGAGTTCTTGAAGTAATTTCCATGGCTCTGCCAGAGTGCAATGTGCCGTCCTGCCAGTCCGCGCTCAATGTCGTATGGTCGCGACAGGTTTGTCACCCACGGGGCACTGTTGTCACGGGTGTCTTTCCACAGCCGGTCTTTGTCCTGCTCTCTGCGCCTGCGCAAGTGGTTGGGCACAAGTTCCTCAATGGGGCGTCCGTCGGCATAAACTTTGATTGTGTAATAATTGACCGGTCCGGGGAGCGCCTGTTTGATGCTGCGGTAGATGGCTTTGACGTTTTCGTCCGTGAACGGTTGGTAGCCAAAGTTTATGTTGGGGTAGACGTCCAGTGTACGTTTCTGATTGTCTAGCTTGAATGATTTCAGGGATGTCTCTCCGATGTTTGCCTGTGATGTGGAATAGTTGTTGAAAAATGCTTTGAGTCGTTCTTTGACTGTGCTTTCCAGTCCTTGAGCGTCGGTCTGTTGGATGCAGCACAATGCGGTGAACAGAAGGCAATAGATGAGTTTCATTGGTTAAATATCTCCGATGGTGAATCTTTCCGGATGTTTGCCTTGGAATTCCTTGAAATAAAGTTTGATGGCGTGCATGTCTTTCTCAATGTTACCCGAAGGGAAAATCTCTTTCTCGATGGTGATGCACTTGGTTGCGTAGTCGATACCTGCAAGGATAATGGGGATTTGTGCCTGGAGTGCGATGTAGTAGAATCCTTTCTTCCAGTCACCGTTGGCAGACCGTGTCCCTTCTGGAGTAATGGTCAGATGGAAGATGGAGCGTGATTTGGTTTGTGTCACCATTTGCTCCACGAGTGAATGTTTCTGGCTACGGTCAACGGGAATTCCTCCGATAAACCGGAAGAAAGTGCCCAATGGCTCAAAAAACCATTCTTTCTTCATCATGAAAAAAGTCTTGCGGCCTATGGCACCATAAAACAGTTTACCGATGATTAAATCCCAGTTTGAAGTATGTGGGGCTGCACAAATGACATATTTATCATAATCTGGGATGGAAACCTTGTGTTTCCACCCTAATATATTATGATAGATAAAACTGCAGATGGCTTGTCTCATGCTTTTTTATTCGTGCAGATTTCCAATTTCTTCAATGAGCTTGTCCACTTGCTCATTGAAGTCCTTGTGTAGTTTCTTGTAAGAGCCTTTGATGTTCCCGGGTTCCGGGTGATTGATGCGACGAATAAACTCGTCTTGTAAATACAGCACTTTGGCCATGAGGTCATTGACTTTTTCTTCATTGACATTGGGGATAAAGTTCTTCACGATGATGCATTCTGTGAAAAGTTCTCCGGCAATATAATTTACACTCTTTTTTAATGTTCTTTTGTTTGCCATAGTTGCGGAAGTTTAAACTAAGGTTTCGAATCTTTTTCGGTAAAGATATGGATTTTATTTTTATTATTCAGAAAAATCAACGAAATTTGCTCACATATAAGGAAAGTTAATAGATAGACCTTTTTAAAAATATGAAAACTATGACTAAAACACAGAGTGCACTTCAACTTGCGAGAAAGAGTTATGAACCCAAATTGCCCAAAACATTGCGGGGAGCAATTGAAGTAGTAGAAGCCGGAGTGACAGAACCGGCAGCGGACAAAGAGGAATTGAAAAAGCTGTTTCCCTACACTTATGGTTTGCCCATATTGCATTTCAAAGAAGCCAGCGAAAAGAAAGAATATCCGGCTATCAATGTCGGTATTCTGTTGTCTGGAGGTCCGGCCCCGGGTGGACATAATGTAATTTCAGGTTTGTTTGATGGTTTGAAGAAGAATAATAAGGATAGCCGTTTGTTCGGTTTTATCTTGGGGCCTGGTGGATTGGTTAATCATGAATATAAGGAGCTGACAGCTGAGATAATTGATGAATATCGAAACACCGGCGGCTTTGATATGATTGGAACCGGGCGAACTAAGCTCGAAAAGGAAGAACAGTTTGAAAAGGCGCTGGAGATAATGCGTAAGCTCGACATCAAGGCACTGGTCATCGTGGGAGGTGACGACTCGAACACCAATGCCGCAGTGCTGGCTGAATATTATAAGGCAAAGAATGCAGGCATTCAGGTGATAGGTTGCCCGAAGACGATAGATGGTGACTTGAAAAACAAGGTTGTGGAAACGTCATTCGGATTTGACACGGCTTGCAAGATTTATTCTGAAATTATCGGCAACATCCAGCGTGATTGCAGTTCGGCATGCAAGTATTGGCATTTCATTAAACTTATGGGACGTTCGGCTTCACACATCGCTTTGGAGTGTGCATTGCAGACTCAGCCGAACATCTGTATCATTTCGGAAGAAGTTGCAGCGAAGAACATGACCTTGGATGACATAGTGACCTATATCGCCAATGTTGTTGCAAGACGTGCAGCCAAAGGTCAGAATTTCGGAACCGTACTTGTGCCGGAAGGTTTGATTGAGTTTATTCCGGCTGTAAGAAAGTTGATAGTTGAACTGAATGAACTTTTGGCTGACAACACGGAACAGCAGGCATCGAAGTCATCCGAGCAGCGCAACTGGGTCATTTCAAAATTGTCGCCGGAAAATGCTTCAATTTTTGCCAGTTTGCCGGAGAGTGTAGCCAATCAGTTGACATTAGACCGTGATCCGCATGGCAATGTCTGCGTGTCGCGCATTGAGACGGAAGTCCTTCTTTCATCCATGGTGGGCACGAAGCTGGCTCAATGGAAGGCCGAGGGCAAATACGTGGGCAAGTTTGCCACACAACACCACTTCCTCGGTTATGAAGGCCGGTGCGGATTTCCTTCAAACTATGATGCTGACTATTGCTATTCATTGGGATATGCAGCAGCTCAACTGATTATGGCCGGTAAATCTGGTTACATGACCACGGTGCACAACACTGTGGCTCCAGCAGATGAATGGATTGCCGGAGGAGCTCCTTTGAGCATGATGCTGAACATAGAGCGTCGCCGGGGAAAGAATCGACCGGTGATTAAGAAAGCATTGGTCGATTTGGACGGGAACCCCTTTAAGACATTTGTTGCACACCGTGACGAATGGGCCTTGGAAACAGCCTTTATCTATCCCGGACCTATACAATATTTCGGCCCGTCAGAGTTGTGCGACAGATCGACTATAACTTTGCAGCTCGAAAAAGCTGACTGATGAAAAACATTGGAACAGAAGATAAGAAAGACGTGGACTTTCACCTTTAAGGCGTGGAGGTCTGCGTCTTTTTTTGATTGATATCCTCGAAAAAAATATGGTAGTAAAGAGTCCCTTGGAAACAAAAAACAAACCGGAGCGTAAACCTCGTAAACCCAAAAGGTCTGTCTCCGGACAAAGCAAGAAGCCCAAGCAAAAGACAACAACCAGGCAAAAGAAAACGCTGACGAAGACGCCGCAGCCCAAGAAACGCTTATGGAAAGAAACTCCGCGATGGTTCATTTGGACGGTAACAGGAGTCATTGCGATGGCTTACCTTTTTTTTGTCTATGTGTATTATCTGAAACCATATTTCTATCGTTGGGATTTCGGTGACACCTATGCCGGGCATCCGGTGGTGCACGGCATTGACATATCCCATCATCAAGGCGAGATTGATTGGGGAAAACTGGCAGAGGCGGAGCATACGGGCTCGGGCATTCAGTTTGTTTTCATGAAAGCGACAGAAGGCTCCGACTGGGTGGATTCTACGTTTCAACATAATTTTGCGAAAGCACGTGAGAATGGATTCATACGAGGAGCATATCATTTTTTCAGCAACACATCTCCGGCTGAAAAGCAGGCTGATTTTTTTTGTGGCCAAGTGAAGTTGTTGGCCGACGACCTGCCTCCGGTGCTTGATGTGGAGACACGGGGCAATTATGGTGATGACTCTTTGCGGTTGGAGGTGAAAACCTGGCTGAAGCAGGTCGAAAAACATTATGGTGTGAAGCCGATTATTTATGCGTCGCGGAAATTCAAGGAACGCTTTCTCAGCGACGATTCGCTAGACACATATCCGTTCTGGATTGCTCATTATTATGTCGACTCCCTGACCTATGAGGGTGAGTGGACCTTCTGGCAGCATACTGACATGGGACGTCTTCCCGGCATTAAGGGGAGGGTAGACATGAATGTATTTAATGGCAACCTGGAAGCATTGAAACAGTTCACCATACGTCCGAAGGGGAATCCGTAATAGAGGTTGGGATATCCGTAACATGGTTAAGTGCCGGAAACTGGGAATGCACTATTTTCGCAGCGTGAATAAGTGTATGAAATGAATAAAAAGAAACCATCCATGATGACATGGCTATGTTGGATTGTGGGAACGGTCGTTGTGTTGGCCGCTGTCATTATCGCTTTTATTAATCAACCGAGCTTCGGCCGTTTGCCTCGCGGAGAACGACTGGAGCGCATCAAGCGTTCGCCCAATTACAGAGACGGAGAGTTTAGAAACTTGCATTTCACGGTGTTGATGACTTCGCAGACTAATCGTATGCAGGCAATGTGGAGTTTCCTGTTTGATAAAAAGACCGGCATCGTGCCAGAAAAGCCCGTGCAGGCCGTCAAGACAGATTTGAAGAATCTGCCGGAAGGAGACTGCATGGTGTGGTTCGGGCATTCGTCCTATCTGTTGCAGTTGAGTGGGAAAAGGATATTGGTCGACCCGGTGTTCTATACGGGAGCTCCGGTGACGTTCGTCAATAAGCCCTTCCCCGGAACGGATATCTACAAACCTGAAGACATGCCCGACATTGATTACTTGGTCATCTCACACGACCACTGGGATCATCTGGACTATCGGACGGTCAAGCAGCTGAAGTCTCGCATCGGACGGGTCATCTGTCCGTTGGGTGTGGGAGAACATTTTGAGTATTGGGGCTTTGAACCCGATAAATTGGTGGAGATGGATTGGGGCGAACAGTGCAAGTTTGCTGATGGATTCACTGTTAGTTGCTTCCCGTCACGTCACTTTTCTGGCCGCGGGTTGACTGCTAATCAAACGCTGTGGGCTTCATTCCTCCTCGATACGCCTTCCTCGAAAGTCTATATCGGTGGTGACGGAGGTTATGACACACATTTTGCCGACATTGGCAAACAGCATCGGGACATCGACCTGGCCATCTTGGAAAACGGACAATATAACGAAGCCTGGCGATACATCCACACCCTGCCCCGGCAACTGGAACAAGTTGTTCGGGATATAGGTGCGCGGAAGACGGTCACAGTGCATCATTCTAAATTTGCACTCGCAAAGCATCCTTGGGATGAACCGCTGCGCAATGTGGAGAGGCTGATGCAGCATGATTCGTTGCACGTGGTGTGTCCCCTAATCGGCGAAATCATTCATTGGGATTGAAACTGCCTGACAATTTGTACATTACATATTTCATAAATCAATGTTTCCCGGCCTTCCTTTCCGCCCATGCTTACCCTCTACTCCGCTCTTGCCCGCCCTCTATTCCGTGCGGGAGCGGAGTAGAGGGCGGGCAGAGACGAAAAGGAGGGCTTGTTTTTTCTGCTTTGAAGAATGCCGGAAGATTGTCAAAATGCCATTGTAAGTTAATAAAACTTGTGTTTTGTTTGTCACATAAGACATCAGCCTATATCTTTGCAAGGCAATTTTGACTAAGACACTTTTCTATGCCACAAATATCAGTGCGAGGGATGGAAATGCCCTCTTCTCCCATTCGAAAACTGGCGCCTTTGGCCGAAGCTGCCAAACAACGCGGAATCCATGTTTTTCATCTGAATATCGGACAACCGGACTTGCCGACACCTCAAGTGGCGCTGGATGCGATTCGGAACATTGACCGCAAGATTCTGGAGTACAGCCCCAGCCAAGGCAACCGTAGTTATCGTGAGAAGCTGACTGGCTATTACCGTCGGTTTGACATTCATCTGGACGCTGACGACATCATCATCACCACGGGTGGGTCAGAAGCTGTCCTCTTTGCATTCCTTTCCTGCCTGAATCCCGGCGACGAAATCATTGTGCCCGAACCGGCGTATGCCAACTACATGGCTTTTGCCATCTCTGCGGGGGCTGTCATCCGCACCATCACGACCACCATTAATGAAGGTTTCTCACTGCCGAAGGTGGAGAAGTTTGAGGAACTTATCAACGAACGTACCAAGGCCATCCTGATATGCAACCCGAACAATCCGACAGGATATTTGTACACCCGTCGTGAGATGAACCAAATACGTGATTTGGTGAAAAAATATGATTTATATCTTTTTTCCGATGAGGTCTATCGTGAATTCATTTACACAGGCTCGCCATACATCTCAGCTTGTCATTTGGAGGGCATCGAAAACAATGTCGTGCTGATAGACTCGGTGTCTAAACGCTATTCTGAGTGTGGCATTCGGATTGGTGCTTTGATTACGAAGAACAAGGAGGTGCGTAAGGCCGTGATGAAGTTTTGTCAAGCCCGCCTGAGTCCGCCCCTGATAGGACAAATTGCAGCAGAGGCTTCGCTGGACACTCCGGATGAGTATTTACGTGACACGTATGACGAGTATGTTGAGCGCCGTAAATGCTTGATTGACGGACTAAACCGCATTCCGGGAGTCTATTCTCCCATCCCGATGGGAGCGTTCTACACCGTGGCCCGACTGCCGGTGGACGACAGTGAGAAATTCTGTGCCTGGTGCTTGTCAGACTTCTCTTATGAGGGCGAGACCGTCATGATGGCTCCCGCTTCAGGATTTTACACTACGCCGGGTGTCGGGCATGACGAGGTGCGCATTGCCTACGTCCTCAAAAAGGAAGACCTGGTGCGGGCGCTGTTTGTGCTGCGGAAGGCTTTGGAAGCCTATCCCGGACGGACGGTTTGACTCCAAGATGAACTGACGATGGAAAGGACATCGCGATGAACTATAAGTTTTTTCTGGCGCGCCGCATGTATGCACAGGGCGAAGGCAAACGGCAGGTGGCCAGGCCGGCCATCAGCATAGCCATGGTGGGCATGGCCTTGGGGTTGGCCGTCATGCTTGTGTCAGTCTGTGTGCTCATTGGCTTCAAGGACGAGGTGCGTTCGAAAGTCATCGGCTTCGGTTCCCATCTTCAAGTGAGCAATTTCCGCAGTACACAGTCGTATGAAACTTTTCCCGTGTCGGCCAATGATACTTTGTTGGATGAGTTGCTGCACGTTGAAGGTGTCACGCATGTGCAGCGTTTTTCCACCAAGCCCGGCATCATAAAGACGGATAGCGACTATCAAGGCATGGTGCTGAAAGGGGTCGGCCCGGAATACAGCATGGACTTCTTTCGTCAATATCTGGTGGAGGGCGACATTCCTGCATTCTCTGACACCGTGGCGTCCAACCAGGTGCTCATCTCCCGTTTGTTGGCCGACAAACTCCATCTGAAAGTGGGGGATGCCATCTATACCTATTATATACAAGAGAATGTGCGGGCCCGAAGGCTGAAGATTGCCGGAATCTATGAGACCAACTTCTCGGAATATGATAAGCTCTTCCTGATGAGTGACCTCTATACAGTGAACCGGCTGAATGGCTGGCAGCCCGATCAGGTGAGTGGCATAGAACTGTCCATCGCCGATTATGACCGCTTGGACGATATGCGTTATGCCGTGTCAGACGTTGTCGATACGCTGGTTGATTGCTATGGAAACACCTATTTCACGCAAACCATCAGAGATTTGAATCCCCAACTGTTCGCTTGGCTTGATGTGCTTGACATGACGGTGTGGGTCATTCTGGTGCTGATGTTGGGAGTGGCAGGTTTCACAATGATTTCCGGTCTGCTGATTATCATCATGGAGCGCACCAATATGATAGGCATTCTGAAAGCATTGGGGGCAAGTAATCGGTCCATTCGTGAGATATTCCTTTATTTTTCCGTGTTCATCATCGGGAAGGGGATGCTCTGGGGCAATGTGCTGGCGCTCCTGTTCTGCCTTTCTCAGAAATACCTGCGCTGGGTGAAACTTGACCCTGCCAATTACTATTTGGACGCCATGCCCATTCATTTCAATGTCGGACTATGGTTGTTGCTCAATGTGTCTACACTCATACTTTCTGTATGGATGCTGGTCGGTCCTTCCTATCTGATATCACGCATTCATCCGGCAAAGTCTATCCGGTTTGAATAAAGAAGAAAAAGAGAAAGGACTTTTTCTGTGATTTGGAAGGAGAAATGTCTTAAATGGCAAACCTTTTGTTCTCTTTCTCCCCATAAGTAGGTATATTGGGTTATTATTCTTAAAAAAGAATAAACGGTGTTTTATAAGTCCAATTTTCTTATTATTTTTACGTAAGAGATATGTTTCTGATGTGTTAATAGTTTTAATAAAAGGACAGTAACCATGAAGATACAGTTTGCAATTAGGGAGAGTTTGAATGATATTATAGATCAACTCTCAAACTCCGATTTTTGGGCAAGTCAGATTCAGTATTTGCCCGGTAGAAAAATCATCAAGATCCGTGATCTTGCCTATGACTTGGAAGCGACAGCCGAGATATTGTCGAGAGAAATCGTCATACACACGGCGTGGTCGAACTTTACTTATCGTATTTTTCAAGAGAACGGAAAAGTTTGCTGTGAGTATGTAGGTGCTTTCAGGGGGCTTTTAGAGCAAAAACTGTTACCTCGTCTCACTCCGGTGGGCAATTTGCTTGATTACGAAGTCTTGGAGAGTTCACTTTACAAATCTGGTGAGCGAAAGACTTTGCGTGAATATGCCCGTGACAATGAAAAGCATAGGTTATGTAAACAGGCTGCATCGTCTTCAGCAGGCATAAATAACTTTTCCAAAAGGCATTCTTATTATTTGAAGGAAGATTCACCTTCAAATTAAAGTAGCTCGAAGAAAGAATAAAAGAGCAAGAGTGTGTCAGACAAGGTGGCTTGTTGTGACACACTCTTTTTTGTGCACTGAAATACTCTTTGCGGTTAATTGTTTCTGTTTTGAGATAAGGAGGGAAGGAGTTATTTACAACATCTCC
>CAZOKL010000074.1:1730-11368 GCA_964580305.1 uncultured Bacteroides sp. | reverse complement strand
GACGCGGCATCCCGCAGGGCAAGCTCATCGAGGCCGTGAGCGTGCTCAACACCGGCGGCAAGTATGACAGCAAGGCGTTCAAGAAAAGTGTCGGGTTGAACGGTGTCGGTGTGAAGGCCGTCAATGCACTGAGTTCGCATTTTGTCGTGCGCAGCTACCGTGACGGGAAAATGCGTGAGGCCGTCTTTGCCAAAGGCATCTTGCAGAGCGACATGACCACTGACTCTGACGAACCGTCCGGCACCTACGTCTTCTTCGAACCGGACGACACGCTTTTTGAGCATTACAGCTTCCGCACAGAATTCATAGAGATGATGTTGCGCAACTATACCTACCTGAACACGGGGCTTACCATCGTCTACAACGGCCACCGCATCGTGTCACGCAACGGACTGGTTGACTTGCTCAACGACACAATGACTGCCACACCCCTCTATCCCATCGTCCACCTGAAGGGCGAGGATGTCGAGATAGCCTTCACCCACACCAATCAATATGGTGAGGAGTATCATTCCTTTGTCAACGGTCAGCACACCACGCAGGGAGGCACACATCAGAGTGCTTTCAAGGAGCATCTGGCACGCACCATCAAAGACTATTTTAACAAGAACCTTGACTATTCCGACATTCGCAACGGGTTGGTGGGCGCCATTGCCATCAATGTGCAGGAACCTGTGTTCGAAAGCCAGACGAAGGTGAAGTTGGGTTCGCTGAAGATGGCTCCTGAAGGGCCTAACCTCAACAAGTTTATCGGCGACTTTATCAAAACCGAGGTGGATAACTACCTGCACCGCCACACCGACATGGCCGATGTGATGTATCAGAAGATACAGGAGTCGGAGAAAGAACGCAAAGCCATTGCCGGCGTCACCAAGCTGGCACGTGAGCGGGCCAAGAAAGCCAATCTGCACAACCGCAAGCTGCGCGACTGTCGCATCCATCTCAATGATGCCAAAGGCGACAGACTGGAAGACAGCTGCATCTTCATCACGGAGGGCGATTCGGCCAGCGGCTCCATCACGAAGAGTCGCGACGTGAATACGCAAGCCGTGTTCAGCCTGCGGGGCAAGCCGCTCAACTCTTACGGCCTGACGAAGAAAGTGGTTTACGAGAATGAGGAGTTTAACCTCCTGCAAGCGGCACTCAACATTGAGGATGGCATCGACGGACTGCGTTACAACAAGGTCATCGTGGCCACGGATGCCGATGTTGACGGCATGCACATCCGCCTGCTGATGATTACGTTTTTCCTCCAGTTTTTCCCCGACCTCATCAAGAAAGGACACGTCTATATCCTCCAGACACCGCTCTTCCGCGTGCGCAACAAAACCAAGAAAGACGGCAAAGGCAAATCAGAGTTTGAAACCATCTATTGCTATTCGGAAGAGGAACGCATCTCTGCCATACGCAAACTCAGTCCGAACCCTGAAATCACCCGGTTCAAAGGATTGGGAGAGATTTCACCCGACGAGTTCAAACACTTCATCGGCAAGGATATGCGTCTGGAGCAGGTGACCCTGCGCAAGACCGACACTGTGGAAGAGCTCCTGGAGTTCTACATGGGAAAGAACACCATGGAACGGCAGAACTTCATCATCAACAACCTCGTGGTGGAGGAAGACGTTTCCAATAAAGACGAAGCATAAACACACCTGAACACATGAAACGAGCCATTTTCCCGGGTACATTTGACCCCTTTACCATCGGACACTACTCTGTCGTGCGGCGAGCACTCACCTTTATGGACGAAGTGGTCATCGGCATAGGTATCAATGAAAACAAACGGACGTGGTTCTCCACGAAGAAACGCATCGACATGATACAGCATCTTTACAAAGATGAGTCGCGTGTGAAAGTGGCAGCTTATGATGACTTGACCATCGACTTCGCACAGCGCATGAATGCACGTTTCATCGTGCGCGGCATACGCACGGTGAAAGACTTCGAATATGAGGAAACCATAGCCGACATCAACCGACAGCTTTCGGGCATCGAGACCATCCTGCTCTTCACCGAACCGGAGCTCACGAGCGTCAGCTCCAGCGTGGTGCGCGAACTGCTCAGCTTCGGAAAAGACGTCAGCCGCTTTCTGCCCGAAGGCATGATTATCTGAAAATACAACTTGCGTAATATACTTATGTTATGATGAAAAAGATTCTGACCGCCGGTCTGCTTCTGCTGGCCCTCACGACCCGTGCGCAGCAACCGAACGATAAAAACTTCACACCGGCACGCAAACTACAAATAGCCGAGTTTGCCATCCAGCAGCTCTATGTGGACACGGTGAACGAAAATAAACTTGTCGAGAGTGCCATTATCGAGATGCTCCAGCAGCTCGACCCGCACTCCACCTATGCCAACGCAGAAGAGGTGAAGAAACTTAACGAACCACTGCAGGGGAACTTTGAAGGCATCGGTGTGCAGTTTAACATGAACGAAGATACGCTCTTGGTCATTCAGCCCGTGCCGGACGGGCCGTCTGAAAAGGCAGGAATATTGGCGGGCGACCGCATCATCACTGTGAACGACACGGTCATCGCCGGTGTGAAGATGAGCACCGACGAAATCATGCACCGCCTGCGCGGGCCGAAAGGCAGCAAGGTGAATCTCGGCGTGCTGCGTCGTGGCATCAATGAGACACTGCACTTTGTTGTGACGCGTGACAAGATTCCCGTGCACAGCATCGATGCCGTTTACATGTATCCCGAACACATCGGTTACGTGCGCATCAATAACTTCGGTGCGACCACTCTTGACGAATTTTCCGATGCCCTGAAACAGCTCAAACGCAGAGGTATGAAAGACCTCCTGCTCGACCTCCAGGGGAATGGCGGGGGCTATTTGAATGCTGCCGTGGGACTGGCCAACGAGTTTTTGGAAAAGGGAGAAATGATTGTCTACACGGAAGGGCGGCGTTCCCCCCGCAATGAATTTCGAGCCTTGGGCAACGGACGGATGCGTGAAGGACGTCTGGTTGTGCTGGTTGACGACTTCACGGCTTCGGCCTCGGAAATCGTAACGGGAGCCGTGCAGGATTGGGACCGTGCCCTCGTTGTGGGACGGCGCACGTTTGGCAAGGGACTGGTGCAACGTCCGCTCGACTTGCCCGACGGCTCCATGATACGCCTCACCGTGGCACGTTACTACACACCCACGGGACGTTGCATTCAGAAGCCATATGACAACCCGGACAACTACAACGCCGACCTTATCAACCGCTACAACCGGGGTGAGATGACCAACGCCGACAGCATCCACTTTCCCGAATCACAGAAATACACCACGCTGAAACTTGGCCGTACGGTCTATGGTGGTGGAGGCATCATGCCCGACTATTTCGTGCCCCTGGACACGGCACGTTATTCGAACTATCACCGCCAGCTCGTGGCCAAAGGTGTCGTCATCAAGTCGACTCTCAGCTTTGTCGACCGGCATCGTGCCGAGATGCTGAAGGCCTATAAGAAATTTGCCGACTATGAGCGCTCGTTCACCATCCCCGAATCGCTCAGCCAGCAACTCATTGCCGACGGCAACGAGAGCGGTGTAAAGTATGACGAAGAGGCATATCTGAAGTCGAAACCACTCATCGACCTACAGCTGAAAGCCCTCATCGCCCGCGACCTTTGGGGCATGAGCGAGTATTACCAGATTATCAACCAGAGGGACCCTGTGGTGCAGAAAGCACTTGAATTGCTGGCTGCTCCCGATTTCGAAACTCTGCTGCACAAGAGATGAAGTCACCGGAGGCTTTCATCCTCCGACAGGTGTTTCGCTTGCATCTATAACAGAAAACAAACGGTGCCGTGCTTGTCCTTGCGACAGGCACGGCACCATTTTATTTGTGCTATCTTCAAGAAGATGAGAGGTCGGTTATTGGGCGGCAGTTTCTACTGCGGGAGTCTCTCCGTCTTGCTTCTTATGCTTTTTCCCCATCACGAGATAGGCCACAGGAGCTGCGATGAAGAGTGAAGAGAATGTGCCGAATATCACACCCAGAATCATGGCGAATGAGAAACTGCGAATGCTGTCACCACCCAAGATGAAGATGCAGATGAGCACGAGGAGCGTACTCAGACTGGTGTTCAACGTACGTCCCAATGTCGTGTTCAGTGAATCATTGAACAAGCGGAATTGGTCGCGCTTGGGATATAGGTGGAAGTACTCACGCACACGGTCGAAGATGACCACCTTGTCATTGATGGAGTAACCAATGGCGGTCAGCACGGCACCGATGAAAGTCTGGTCGACCTCAAGCGAGAAGGGCATCCAGCCGTAACAGAGTGAGTAGGCACCGATGATGAGCACCGTGTCCACTGTCAGGGCTACGACAGAGCCCACGCTGTAGGCCACGTTGCGGAAGCGGAACAAAATGTAGAGGAAGATGGCCACCAATGCCAGCACCACGGCCCAGAAGGCTGCCACCTTCATATCCTCGGCAATGCTCGGGCCCACTTTTTGCGAGCTGATGATGGAGCCTCCTTCATGATTGTCGCGGTCGATGAATTGTTCCAGTGTGACATTCTCGCTCAGCAGTTTGCCTTTGTACAAGGCATCATAGAGCACGGCTTCGATTTCGCTGTCAACATTCGGTTCGTTTTCAGCAATGCGGTAGTTTGTCGATATGCGCAGTTTGCGGTTGTCTGTACCCAAGGCAATGACTTGCATGTTGCTGTCCTCGAGTCTGTTTGCCAGCAATTCACGCACCGTTTCAGGTTGTACGTCTTGTTCGAAGACGACGACGAAGTTTCGTCCGCCCGTGAAGTCGATGCTCTGGCTCAGGCCGCGGGTTACAAAGGAAGTGATGCACACAAGGACGATGATGCCGAAGGTGATGAGATATCTTTTGCCATGTCCCATGAAGTTAAACTTCGGGTTGACCATCAGGTTCTTTGAGATTTTTGTGTTGAAAGTGAGGTGCAGCCACTTGTTCTTGCTCATGTAGTGGGAGTAGACCAGACGGGTCATGAACACGGCTGTGAAGAATGAGCAGGCGATACCAATGATGAGCGTCGTGGCAAATCCGCGGATGGGGCCTGTGCCAAAATAGAACAAGATGAGGCCTGTAATGATGGACGTCAAGTTGGCATCAAAAATGGCCGGGAAGGCATTTTTGTAACCGCTTTGCAGGGCGTTTTGCACATTCTTGCCCATGCGGAGTTCTTCTTTCGCACGTTCATAAATCAACACATTGGCGTCGACAGCCATACCCAGCGCGAGCACCATACCGGCGATGCCGCTCATGGTCAGTGCCGCTTGGAAAGCCGACAAGATGCCGAGCGTGAAGAAGAAGTTGAAAACCAAAGCCATGTTGGCCACCATGCCCGGGATGAAGCCATACATCGCACAGAGGTAGGCCATCAGCAACACGAGGGCCACGATGAAGGAGATGAAACCCTGGTTGATGGATTCCTGTCCGAGTGACGGACCGATGATGTCTTCCTGCACGATGTGTGCCGGGGCAGGCATCTTTCCGGAGTTGAGCACATTGGCCAAGTCTTTCGTGTCTTCCAGCGTGAAGTTGCCGGTGATTTGCGACTGTCCGCCGGTGATTTCGTTCATTACGTTCGGAGCACTGTAAACATAACCGTCAAGCACGATGGCGATGGCGCGGTTAATGTTCTCTTTCGTCAGTTGAGCCCAGCGGCGTGCGCCTTCTGCGTTCATGCTCATGTGCACACACGGTTTGCCATACTGGTCATAACCGTCGCTGGCCGAGGTCACCACGTCGCCTTCAAGTGGTGCGCGTCCGTTGCGTTCTGTCACACGGATGGCATATAACTCATACGTAGAAGTCTTCGTGTCGATGGGTTTCACTCCCCACATCAGGCGCAGTTCCCTCGGCAACACGCTTTTCACTTCGGGCATTTCCAGCACGCGGTTGATGGCTGCGGTGTCTCGTCCCAGAGCATATCCGGCGATGCCGCCTCCGTTTTGGTTCACTTGCAGGAGCGAGAGGAGAGGATGCTGCCTTCTCATGTCTTCACTTGCCTGTTGGCTGGTGGTCTGAGCTTGGTCGCCCCTCAGCACGTTGGCCAGGCTGTCGGCCAGGCTGGTGGCAGCTTCCGGCTCTGCGGTTGGGGTGGCGTCAGCTTTCGTTTCACTTTCCAAAACCAGTGCGGCTTTTGCGTCAGCCTCCATCAGGTAGGGAGCCAATTCTTGTCCGTTGAAAGTTTCCCAGAATTCCAGATTGGCAGAACCCTGGAGGAGCTTTCTCACACGCTCGGGCTCCTTGATGCCCGGAAGCTCGACCATGATGCGTCCCATGCCGCCTTCCAGTTCCTGAATGTTGGGTTGCACCACGCCGAAGCGGTCGATACGGGTGCGGAGCACATTGTATGAGTTGGACACGGCTGATTTGATTTCGCTGCGGAGCACGCGTTCCACTTCGGCATCGGTGCTCTGTGCGCTGACTTTGTCTCTAAGTTGTTGCGTAGCGAAGATTTCGGCAAGCCGTTTGCCCGGAGCCAGCTTGTGATATTCCTCCACGAAGAGGGTGATGAAGTCCCTTTGGCTGCTCACTTGTGCCTTGGCTGCATTGTCCACGGCTTGGTTGAACGCCTCGTCCGTCTTGTGGTCGGCCAGTGTTTTCACAACTTCGGGCACGGACACTTCCAGGATGACGTTCATACCACCTTTCAGGTCCAGACCGAGCCCGATTTCCATCTCGCGACATTGTTTCAGCGTGTAGATTCCCAGATACACCCGCTCGTTTTGCATGGAGTCGAGATAGTGCGTTTCTCCCTGTGGGTCTTCTGCTGCCAGCTTCATGTGGTGGCGTGTGACAAAAGAGAAGGAGAGGTAGAACGCACAGACGATCGTGAGTAGTACCGCAAAAACCTTTACAAATCCTTTGTTTTGCATCTTACGTAGTTATTTATTGTGTTTATTCTTAAATAATTTGCTTTCGCTACAAGGTTGCAAATATAGCCTTTTTTCAAATTTAGGCAGTAAAAGAATGGTATTTTATTTGCTTTGAGGGTTGTCCTTTTTGCTCCTGAGAGACTTTTGCCTCGGGTTCTTGTCC
Source organism: uncultured Bacteroides sp. (assembly GCA_964580305.1). GTDB lineage: Bacteria > Bacteroidota > Bacteroidia > Bacteroidales > Bacteroidaceae > Phocaeicola_A. The sequence continues at coordinate 4,344 of CAZOKL010000074.1, read as the reverse complement.
TGTCGGAGCGTTTTTTTTTCTTTGTTTCTGGTTTGTGAGAAGCCGCTTTGGGCCGGATAGAGGGTAGCCGACCACGGAAAGGAGGGTAGGTACGGGCGGAGTAGAGACCGTGTCCGGGCGGAAAGGAGGGCGTGCATGCAGGCCTGCGGAACGGGTGCGGAAGGGGGATTGGGGCGACTCAGCGTGTGAGTGCGATGTAGCACCAGATGGGGTAGTGGTCGGAGTTGGTGATGCTGTTATCCACGGTGCAGCGGTAGGCCTTCAGGTCGGGGCTGGTGAGGATGTGGTCAATGCGGAAGTAGAAGCCGTTTTTGTGATAGGAGATGCCCATGCCGCAGCCGGACTTCACAAAAGCGTCGTCAAGCCCGCGGCCGATGACGCGATGGGTGTAGGAGATGGGCGACGTGTTGAAGTCGCCGCACACAATGAGCTTCCGGCGTCCCAGACTGTCGATGGTGTGGGCGATGATGTCGGCCTGGCGTGCGCGGATGGCGGTGGCCTCGGCCAGCTTGCCCAACAGCAGGCGTGAGCCTTTTTTCATGTCGGTCGTCTCGGGCGACTTGATCATCTGGACATACGTCTCGCGGTCGTTTGTCGTGAGCTTGTTCGACTCCAGGTGGTTGTTTATCACCGTGAGCGTGTCGCCCTTCACGGCGATGGTATAGACCACGCTTCCGTTGAACTCGCTCTCATAGTTCACCGGCTCGGCCGACAGGATGGGATAGCGCGAATAGCAGGCCAGCTTGTGTCCTCCCTTGCCCACGCTGCGCCTGTCCTTGTACGGATAGCTCTCAAGCACCTTGTCTATGTGTTCCTGCGTGAGCCGTCCGCCGGTGACATACTCCTGCATGCAGATGATGTCGGCACCGCTTTCGCGCAGGTAGGCCAGCACGCGGTTGGGGTTGTCGGGAGTGTCGGGGTGGTTGGCCTCAAATCCCATAATGTTGTATGACAGGAACTTGATGGCGCCTTCAGGAACGTGCTCCTGCCTGAAGTTGAGCGGACAGAAGGTGTGTATGGTGAACAGGCAGCAGAGCATCCCCACTGCCGACAGGAGGGCATAGCGGGGGTGTATGAACAGCCAGAAGAGCAGGAAGAGCGTGGTGGCGCAGAGGAAGATGGGGAATGCAAGCCCTGCACAGGCCCGCACGGGATGGCTGGTAGGGTCAATGTACGGACTGTAGGCGCACACCAGCATAATGCCCACCATCAGCAGGTTGGCTGCCAGCAGAATCCATTTCATTAAGCGTCCAATCTGGTGCATGTCGTCAAGTGCGTGTTGGATAGGGGTTAGTGATTGTCATCGTTTGCTTTCGTCGAAGAGTTTTTTCTTCTCTTCGTTGGTCAGACTGTCGTAGCCCGACTTTTTGAGCTTGTCAAGAATGCGGCCGATTTCCTCTTCCCGTTCCCGCTTGCGGGCATTGTAGTCATAGTCGGCCGCGTGTTTGCTGTAGTGCACCTTCATCTTCGGGCGTTTGCGCGGTCGCTGTCTGCGTGTGAAGAGTCGCGACAGGACGTCAATCGTGCGGTTAATCCACTCCGTGGGGTCAAATCTTCGTTGGAACGAAGCGCCAAACCACCATCCGGCCAACGCTCCGCCCAAGTGGGCGATGTGTCCGCCGCCGTTGTTCGAGGTGATGAAGAGCAAGTCTGTCACCACGAGGATGAGTGCCAGATATTTCAGGCGTATGGCTCCCAGAAAGAGAAGGTTCACCCGATAGTCGGGCTCACGCACGGCTGTGGCCACGGCGATGGCTAACACGGAAGCCGAAGCTCCCAGCAGGTAGGATGAGTGGATGTAGGGCTGGAAATAGGGGAACACGTTGTAGGCTGCCATGTAGAGCACGCCGCCACAAAGTCCGCCCAAGAAATAGAGTCCGCGGAAGTGGCGGTCGGAAAAAATATAGAGGAAGAGACGTCCGAACCAGTAGAGCCACAGCATGTTGAACAGTAAGTGCAACACATCGGCATGCAGGAACATGTAGGTCACGAGCGACCAGGGTTGCCGCAGCAGAATGCCGAAGTCGGCCGGACATTCCACCCATCGCAGGGATGTGTGTCCTCCCTTTCCCGTGAGCAGCAGCATGATGCTTGCCAACGTGGTGAGCAGGAACACACCGACGTTGACATAAATGAAGCGCATGGCGATGTCTGCCCGCAGGAAACGGTTGCGGAGGTCAGTAATTATATTGGCCATTGTGGTATTTTTTGCGCCAGTAAATAATCAACAGGAAGCCGAAGAGCATGCCGCCCAGGTGTGCAAAGTGGGCCACGCCGTCAGATCCTTGCAGCCCGAGCAACAACTCAATGACCACGTAACCGATGACAAACCATTTGGCTTTGATGGGAAAAGGCAGGGGAAAGATGAACAGGGGCTGGTTGGGAAACAGCAGTCCGAAAGCCAGCAGGATGCCATAGATGGCTCCCGAGGCACCCACGGTGTTCATCAGGTTCAGATATTCGCTCATGGGGATGATGGCTGAGCCGATGTTTACTATGCTGTAGTCAGAAAGCACGGTGACATATTCGATGTATTGCACCAATTCCTGGATGAGTCCGGCACCTAATCCGCACACCATATAATATATAAGGTAACGCTTGGGGCCGAAGACAC
>CAZOKL010000074.1:0-1630 GCA_964580305.1 uncultured Bacteroides sp. | reverse complement strand
GCACCTAATCCGCACACCATATAATATATAAGGTAACGCTTGGGGCCGAAGACACGCTCGAGCGTGCAGCCAAACATCCACAAGGCAAACATGTTGAAGAACAAGTGTGCGAAGCCCCCATGCATGAACATGTAGGTGACGAACTGGTAGATATGAAAATCGGATGCCATGAAATAATGCAACCCCAGCAGTGAGGTTAAGTTGATCCCATATTTGGGGGCTACGAGCGAAGCCAGAAAGAACAGTACGTTGATAATAAGCAGATTTTTGGTGATAGGGGGTATCTGGTTCATAGTTATAGTAAGAAGCCCTTCGGGGCTGTTTTTATGAGTTAATAGTGTGTGCAAAAGTACGAAAATATTCTGTTTTCATGTGGTAAAGGCCTCTATCTTTGAAATTTTTGCACTTCTGGCGCGATTTTTAGGCTATAATATTTGTTCCTAAAAGTGTAAGTCCTATCTTTGTGATGCGTTTGACATCGTTAAACTTCCATATTGTATATTACTTAATTTTTTATCTGTTATGAATAAGTCTGATCTTATCAATGCAATGGCAGCAGAATCGGGTTTGAGCAAAGCCGATTCAAAGAAGGCGCTGGATGCATTTGTTTCCGCCGTGTCTGCAGCGCTCAAGGACGGCGACAAAGTAGCTTTGGTTGGTTTTGGCACGTTTTCAGTCTCAGAGCGTGGTGAAAGAACTGGCATCAATCCGGCTACAAAACAAACCATCACCATCCCTGCAAAGAAAGTGGTGAAGTTTAAGGCTGGGAACGAATTAGAAGGTGCTGTACAATGATGAGTTAATCAATACAGATGCTTCTGTTTTTATTGTTACATAATGTTTAGGCACGGAGCTATGGAAGGCTATTCCGTGCCTAAGTTGTATTTGCTATTCATGTTTAACACACACATAAAGTCTATTACATATGAAATTCTTTATTGACACAGCCAATCTGGATCAAATCCGTGAGGCTAACGCCATGGGCGTGCTCGATGGCGTAACGACAAATCCTTCCCTGATGGCTAAAGAAGGCATCAAGGGCGTGGAAAACCAACGTCAACACTACATTGACATCTGCAACATAGTCAATGGTGATGTGAGTGCAGAAGTGATTGCCACTGACTATGAAGGCATGATTAAGGAAGGTGAGGAACTAGCTGCCCTTAATCCACACATCGTGGTGAAGATTCCTTGCATTGCCGACGGCATCAAGGCCATCAAATATTTCACGGAAAAGGGCATCCGCACCAACTGCACACTGGTGTTCTCTGCCGGACAAGCTCTCCTTGCGGCCAAGGCCGGAGCCACTTATGTTTCTCCGTTTGTCGGCCGTTTGGACGATATATGCGAAGACGGTGTGGCTCTCATTGCCCAAATTGTGGACATCTACCGCACTTATGGTTTTAAGACGCAGGTGCTGGCAGCTTCGATTCGCCACACACGTCACATCATTGCTTGCGCCGAGGTGGGTGCCGATGTGGTGACCTGTCCGCTGGCAGCCATCAAAGGTTTGCTTAAACACCCGTTGACCGATTCCGGTTTGGCTACGTTCCTGGCCGACTACAAGCGTGTAAACGGATAAGGGGTATTGGAATACATTTTGAATGAACAGGAAGGAGTTGTCTTCACC
>CAZOKL010000073.1:0-11455 GCA_964580305.1 uncultured Bacteroides sp. | reverse complement strand
TATGTGCAAGATGAAAAGAATGTGGATGATGCTTGTGCTCATGGCCTTTTGTTGTGTCTCGGGCCTGAAAGCCGAGAATTATCCTTATCGGAGTGATGTGTTGTGGGTCACTGTGCCTGACCATGCCGACTGGCTTTATGAGACGGGTGAGAAGGCCAAGGTGGAAGTGCAGTTCTATAAATATGGGATTCCGTGCGACGGCGTGGAGGTGCATTATGAAATCGGGAGCGAACTGTTGCCGGCCGACAAGACCGGTTCCGTCACGTTGAAAAACGGACGTGCCGTCATCGAGATTGGTACGATGAAAACACCCGGTTTTCGTGACTGCCGGCTCACGGCCGAGGTCGACGGGAAGACCTATCGCCACCATGTGAAGGTGGGTTTCTCTCCTGAAAAGATAGAGCCCTACACCCAAATGCCTTCTGACTTTGATGCGTTTTGGAAGCAGTCTGTGGATGAGGCGGCTCGTTGCCCCATGACCTATTCGCTCACTCCTGTGCCGGAATATGCCAACGATAAGGTTGATTGCTATCTGATGAAGCTGCAATGCGTGCGCCGGGGCAACTACGTCTACGGTTATCTGTTCATGCCCAAGGCCGAGGGCAAGTATCCGGTGGTGCTCTGTCCGCCGGGAGCCGGCATCAAGCAGATTAAAGAACCCACACGCCACCGTTACTACGCTGAAGAGGGATGCATCCGTTTGGAGATTGAAATCCACGGCATACGTCCCGACCTGGATGAGGCGACATACAGGGAAATCAGCAACGCTTTCGGCTATAAGAACAACAACTATCTCTGCAACGGACTTGATGACCGCGATGACTACTATATGAAGCGTGTCTATCTGGCTTGCGTGCGCTGTATCGACTTCCTGACCTCGCTGCCTCAGTGGGACGGCAAGAACGCGATTACCCAGGGCGGCAGTCAGGGCGGAGCTCTTTCCATCATCACGGCAGCCCTGAGTCCGAAGGTGACGGCTTGTGTGGCCAACCATCCGGCTCTGAGCGACATGGCCGGTTACAAGGCTGGACGTGCAGACGGCTATCCGCATTTCTTCACGAAGGGGAAGGGCATGGACACACCGGAGAAGTTGCGCACGATGGCTTACTATGATGTGGTCAACTTCGCCCGTCAGCTGACAGTGCCGACTTATATAACGTGGGGATATAACGACGACACGTGTCCGCCTACGACCAGTTATGCTGTTTACAATGTCATTACTGCTCCGAAAGAAGCCCTCATCACACCCATCAACGAACATTGGACATCGGAAGACACCGAGCGGGGACAACTCGTGTGGATTAAAAAACATCTGAAGTGACAAGCAGGGAAAAAGGCATGCAGGGAACGACTTTCTACATCAAGAACATGGTGTGCAATCGCTGCATCATGGCAGTGGAGCATGTGCTGACTCGGCTCCATCTGACACCTTTATATGTGGAGCTGGGCAAGGCTGTGGTGCAGGAAGAGCCTTCAGCCGAGCTTCTGGCACGGCTACGCATGGAGTTGGAGGCACTCGGATTCGAGTTGCTTGACGACCGTCGGATGCAACTCATCGAACAGGTGCGCACGGCTGTCGTCGAATTGGTGCACTATCGCAACAACGGCTTGCGGGTGAATCTCTCTGACTATCTGGCAGAGCATCTGCATCATGATTACAGTGCTCTGAGCAAACTCTTCTCGGAGGTGACGGGAACGACCATTGAAAAATATTTCATCGCCCAAAAGATAGAGCGTGTGAAAGAGCTGCTTGTCTATGACGAACTCTCGCTGGGTGAGATTGCCGACCTGCTCAACTATTCAAGCACGGCACACCTGAGTGCACAGTTCAAGAGCGTGACGGGCATGACGCCCAGCCGTTTCAAACAAGAGAAAAGAAACTTGCGCCGGCCGCTCGACGCGGTGTGAGGCTCACCATGCGAACACGTTGCGTGCCGCCATCGCACGGCCTTTCAGGCATTTGGGGTGTGTTGTTCATTTCGCTTGTTCCCATTGTTTGGTCTTTTTTTTGAAAGAGCCTTGATTAACAAGGTGTTGAACGTTGACTTCCTGGCTATAGACTCGGCCCGACCACGCCTTCCTTTCGGCCCGTGAGCGGAAAGGAAGACGGACGAGAGCGGAAAGGAGTCCGTGGTCAGGCGGAATTATGTAAGGACTTTCCATGATTCTGTAACGCCTGTCCGGCAGTGAGGGTGTATCTTTGCTTTCACAAATAAAAGAGGAACGATATGAGTACACAGAAAGACACTTTCCCTGTGCTGGGCATGAGTTGTGCAGCCTGTGCTGCACGGGTGGACAAGACGCTCAACCGCCAGCCCGGTGTGAAGGGAGCCAGTGTGAACTATGCCGCTGCCACGGCAACAGTGGAGTATGACCCTGCACAATGTTCGCCCGAAGTTTTGAAAGCAGCCGTTGTGGAAGCCGGATATGACTTGTTGGTGGACAAGGGGAGCGACGTGGAGAAAGAGGTGGAGGATGCTCATGCGGCCAAATACCTCCGTCTGAAATTCCGTACCAAGTGGGCCGTCATCTTGGCATTGCCGGTGGCTGTCATCGGAATGTTCTTCATGGACATGCCTTATGCAAACCTCATTATGTGGGCATTGGCTACGCCGGTTTTGTTTTGGCTGGGGCGCGATTTTTATGTCAATGCCTGGAAACAGTTGCGCCACTGCACGGCCAACATGGACACCCTCGTGGCCGTGAGCACGGGCATTGCCTACCTGTTCAGCCTTTTCAATATGCTTTTTCCCGGCTTTTGGCTCGCGCGGGGCATCACGCCGCATGTCTACTTTGAAGCCTCAAGTGTCATCATCGCCTTTATTCTTCTGGGGCGTTTGTTGGAAGAACGTGCCAAAGGTAACACCTCGACGGCCATCCGAAAGCTGATGGGCTTGCGGCCCAAGCAGGTGACGCTTGTTGCCCCTGACGGTTCGCTCCGTGAGTGCCCGATAACCGATGTGGTGCCGGGCGACATACTGGTGGTGAAACCCGGCGAACGGATTGCCGTGGATGGCATTGTGACCGAAGGTGCGTCTTACGTGGACGAGAGCATGCTCAGCGGCGAACCGCTGGCTGTGCGCAAGCAGCAGGCTGCGAAGGTCTATGCCGGCACCATCAACCAGAAAGGCAGTTTCCGCTTCCGTGCCGAGAAGGTGGGGGCCGACACGATGCTGGCACACATCATCCGCATGGTGCAGGATGCTCAGGGCAGCAAGGCGCCCGTGCAGAAGCTGGTCGACCGTATAGCCGCCATATTTGTCCCCACCGTCATGAGTCTGGCACTGCTGGCGTTTGTCCTTTGGATGATGCTCGACCCGGCCGAAGGTTTCACACACGGGTTGTTGGCTGCCGTCACGGTGCTCATCATAGCCTGTCCGTGTGCCTTGGGGCTCGCCACGCCAACGGCCATCATGGTGGGCATCGGCAAGGGAGCTGAGCATGGCATTCTGATTAAAGATGCCGAGAGCCTTGAGGTGGCCAGGAAAATTGACGTCGTGGTGCTTGACAAGACCGGGACAATTACCGAAGGCCGCCCCATGGTGACCGATGTTTACGTCAAGTCCGGTTACGAGGAGGCACGTGCTGCCCTGCTCAGCGTGGAGAGCGTGTCGGAACATCCGTTGGCTGAGGCTGTGGTCGCATCGCTGGCTGCCGGCGAAGTGCTGCTTCCCGTGGAACAGTTTGAAAGTTTCACAGGGCGTGGCGTGACGGGGCGTGTGGATGGGAAGCGTTATCTTGTGGGCAATCGCCGTCTGCTCGACGAGTGCCACGTCCCGGTGGATGCCGACATAGCCGCGCAGGCCGACCGTTATGCCGCTGAGGCGAAAACCGTCGTGTGGTTTGCCGATGAGGCACGTGTGTTGGCTCTGTTGGCCATCACCGACCGCATCAAGCCGACTTCCCGTCAGGCTGTGGAAGAATTGGAGAAGATGGGTGTAACCGTCTATATGCTCACAGGAGACAATGCGTCAACAGCCGGCTGCATTGCCCGAGATGCCGGCATCACACACTGTCATGCCGAGATGCTTCCGGCACAGAAGGCCGATTTCGTGAAGCAGCTTCAGGCTGAAGGACGGCATGTAGCGATGGTGGGCGACGGCATCAACGACAGTGCTGCCCTGGCACAAGCCGATTTGGGCATAGCTATGGGGCAGGGCAGTGACATTGCAATGGACGTGGCTAAGATGACCATCATCTCGTCTGATTTGCAGAAAGTGCCTGCAGCCATCCGTCTTTCGGCACAAACGGTTCGCACCATCCGACAGAATCTCTTTTGGGCATTCATCTACAACCTTGTCAGTGTGCCCATTGCCGCCGGCATACTCTATCCCGTCAATGGTTTCTTGCTCAACCCGATGATTGCCGGGGCGGCGATGGCCATGAGTAGCGTGAGCGTGGTGACCAACAGCCTGCGCCTGAAGGCTAAAAGACTGTCTGCCGGTGAAAAACGGAATGCCAATGCCGGACATGAAGAAGTAACAGAAGCTAATCAACCTGAAAATAATAAAACAATGAAAATGAAGAAGGAATACACCATTGGAGGCATGATGTGCAACCATTGCCGTATGCACGTAGAAAAAGCACTCAACAGCGTACCCAGTGTCACTGCCACCGTCACGCTCGACCCGCCCGTGGCAACAGTAGAATGTACCGAAGGCGAAATCCCCTTTGACAAACTGCGCAAGGCTGTCGAGGCAGAAGGCTACACCATCGGCGAGAAGTGACGTGGCTATGAAATGTGCGGATGGCTCAGAGGATGGAATAGAAATCCATGCTGTCCGCGTTGCTTGTATTCACTACAATGTCAGTGAGGACGAAACTATAAATAGGACACGGACGACGCAGTGTGCTTTCATTAGCCTGCATCGTCCGTGCTTATTAGAAGATTATCACCCGTTCTTGTCAGCGTTTCACTTCATTCCCCGGCTTTTCAGAAGCGGCTCAATGCTGGGCTCTGCTCCGCGGAAGTTGACGTAGAGTTTCATCGGGTCGTCCGAACCTCCAGTTTCCAAGATGTTTTTCCGGAATGACGTGGCTGTTTCTTGGTCAAAGAGACCGTGCTCCTTGAATGCTTCGAAGGCGTCGGCCACGAGGCGTTCAGCCCAAAGATAGCTGTAATAGCCGGCATCGTAGCCACCCATGATGTGCTTGAAATACGTGGCACGATAGCGGGGAGCGATTTGTGGGATGAGGCCCAGCCGTTCCATTGTCTGTTTCTCAAAAGCCATTACGTCAAGACCTTCGGTTGAGGTGAGTGTGTGGAATCCCATGTCAAGTAGGGAGGCGGCAAGGCGTTCAGTCACAAGGAAGCCTTGGTTGAACAGCATTTGTTTTTCAATCTTGGCAATTAGTTCGTCAGGGATGACTTCACGGGTCTGGTAGTGTTTGGCATAGACGCGGAGCACCTCGGGGTCCAAAGCCCAGTTTTCCATGATTTGCGACGGCAGTTCCACGAAATCGCGTGCCACAGCAGTGCCGGAAGTGCCTTTGTATTGGCATTGCGTCAGCAATCCGTGAAGGGCGTGTCCAAACTCATGGAACATGGTGCATGTTTCGTCGAGTGTAAGCAGCGAAGGCATGTCGCCTGCCGGCTTGGTGAAGCTGGCCACGTTATAGATGAGAGGACGTGTCTGTCCGTCGGCTTCGCGGAAGTTGCTCATCCATGCACCACTGCGTTTGCCGGCACGTGGCATGTAGTCTTGGTAGAAGATGCCCAGTAGCGAGCCGTCACTGTCTTTTACAATGTATGTCTTGACATCCTTATTATATACGGAGATACTGTCGGTCGGGGTGAGTGTGATGCCATAGAGTTTGTTCACGACATAGCACAGTCCGTTCCACACGTCGTCCTGACTGAAATAAGGTTTCACCTCGTCTTCATTGAGGTCATACTTCTCTTTGCGCAGTTTCTCTGCATAATACCACCAGTCCCAGGCCTCCAGTTTTTCGCCCTGGCCTTCGCGGTTCATGATTTTTTGCAGCTCGGCAGCCTCTTTCTTGGCGTTCTTAATGGAATAACCCCAAAGCTTGTTCAGGAAATCCATAACGTTTTTCGGTGTTTTGGCCATATTATTGTCCAACACATAGGCGGCATGGTTTTCATATCCCAGGAGCTGGGCTTTTTCCAAACGAAGGGTGAGGATTTGTTTCAAGACGTCCTTGTTGTCATTGGCATTGTTGTGGTTTCCCAGGCTGGTGTACGCCTGATAGATGTTCTTGCGCAGTTCTCGGTTTTGTGCATATTGCAGCAAGGGAAGGCGACTCGACTCTTGCAGGGTGAACACCCATTTGCCTTTCAGACCGCGTGCTTCAGCCTCGTGTGCAGCACCGGCGATAATAGCATCGGGGAGTCCGGCCAAATCTTCCTGTCGGTCGATGACCAGTTCGTAGGCGTTGTTGTCGGCCAATATATGGTTGCGGAAGTCGATGGTCAGTGTGGAGAGTTGTTTGTTCATTTCACGCAAGCGTTGTTGCTTGTCGGCATCGAGTGAAGCACCAGAGCGGACAAATCTTTTGTAATACTTGTCAAGCAAATAGTGTTGCTCGGTGTTGAGGCTTAGTGTGCCGTTTTCTTCCTGTTGGTGGAGGGTGGCTATTCGTTTAAAAAGATCGGCATTCAGATAGATGTTGTCTTGATGTTCAGACAGTATCGGGGCGATGCGTCCTTGCAGGGCGATGAGACTGTCGTTCGTGTCGGCTTCAGTGAGGGCGAAGAACACGTCGCTCACGCGTGACAGGGTTTCTCCGCTGTTGTCCAGGGCGACAACCGTATTTTCAAACGTTGGTGCGTTCGGATTTTGGACAATCGCACGGATTTCGTTGTTTTGCTGCTCAATGCCCTTCCGGAAGGCTGGTTCGTAGTGCTCGAAGCGGATTTTGTCGAAGTCCGGTGTTGCATAGGGTGTCTGGAACTCCGTCAGGAAAGGGTTGGATGTCTGGTCGTCTTTCTGGCTGCAGGCGCAGAACAAGCAACTCATGGTTGCTGCAATCATTAATGTTTTCATATATGTGTGTGGTGTTAAAGGTGAAGCGGTAAGGCCGGGAAAGGTGTATGTACACCTCCTCTCCCGTCTTGCCGTCACAAAGATAAGGGGAAATTCCTGGGGAAAAGTATTTTTAGGCTTCCTTTTTGGACTATGGGCATCAAGCACGGATAAAGCTTGCGTATGCTGAGAAACTTCCGTAATTTCGCAGACAAACCTGATATGACAATGAAAACCATGAAACCAATCTTGCTATCGTGCGCAGCGGCGGGTCTGTTGCTGTGCGTTTCATCCTGTGTAACGAAAGAGAAATACATGTTGGCCGAGAACGGTCGTCTGGAAGCCTTGGCACGTGCCGACAGGCTGAACAGTGAACTGAACGTGAAACGTGTGGAAAATGCTCAACTGTCTGACCGTCTCGTTATGCTCTGTCGCGACACCACACGTTTAGGAAACAGTATTCGCGCCTATCAACAACTGTTGGCCAGCAATGTGGACTCGCAAGAGAAGCTTACGGCTATGCTGAACAAGAAAATGCAGCAGCTTGCTGAACGGGAAAACACCATCAACGAATTGCAAGACATGATCACCGCACAGCAGGAGAAAGTGAAAACACTGCTGTCGAGTGTGAAAGATGCTCTATTGGGGTTCAACAGTGACGAACTCACCATTCGCGAGGAAAACGGCAAGGTCTACGTGGCCATGAGTGACAAACTTCTCTTCGCATCGGGCAGTGCGACTGTGGACAAACGTGGAAAGGAAGCACTGTCCAAACTGGCCGAGGTGCTTAATAAGCAGACTAACATCGACGTATATATCGAGGGACACACAGACAGCAAACCCATCCACAATGCTCGCTTTGTGGACAACTGGGATTTAAGTGTCATCCGTGCCACGTCTGTCGTGCGCATACTGACAGAGGAGTACAGTGTCAATCCGTTGCAAATCCAGCCCAGCGGTCGAGGCGAACACATGCCCCTTGCCGATAACGAAACGGCCGACGGACGTGCGCGCAATCGTCGCACTGAAATCATTATGGCTCCGAAACTCGATGAACTCTATAAATTGATGCAGAGTGAAGAATAGTTCTATCCAGCATCCGCCCTATCCGGCATCCTGCATATAAATTCTTCATTTAACCGATGATAAACAAGCTCAAACAGAAACTGAACCAGCTTTACTTCAAAGACACGTCATTCGTTGACTTGATGACGAAACGCATCTTCAACGTCTTGTTGGTGGCAAATCCGTATGATGCGTTCATACTTGAAGACGACGGGCGTATCGACGAGAAACTGTTTAACGAATACATGAACCTGAGCTTACGCTATCCACCTCGCTTCACGCAAGTGTCCACGATGGAGGAGGCTTGGCAAAAGCTCGATGGCATGACTTACGACTTGGTTATCTGTATGCCAGGTAGTGATAACAGCGATGCGTTTGACATTGCTCACAGCATCAAAGAACGTTTTCCCGCTATCCCCTTGGTGGTGTTGACACCTTTTTCTCACGGCATCGCGGCCCGCATGGAGAATGAGGATTTGAGCATTTTCGAATATGTGTTTTGTTGGTTGGGTAATACAGACTTGCTGCTTTCCATCATCAAGCTCATTGAGGACAAGATGAACTTGGAGCATGATGTGAAAGAGGTGGGCGTACAGATGATATTGGTGGTGGAAGATTCCATTCGTTTCTATTCTTCTCTGCTACCTAATCTTTATCGTTTCGTGCTGGAACAGAGTCGTGAGTTTGCCACGGAGGCGCTCAATGCCCATCAGCGCACGTTACGTATGCGTGGGCGTCCCAAGATTGTGCTGGCTTGCACCTACGAGGATGCATTTTCACTCTATCAGCAATATAGTAACAACATTCTGGGCGTCATTTCCGATGCCTCGTTTCTCCGCGAAGGCGTGAAAGATCCGGAAGCCGGCATACGCCTGCTTACGGAAATTCGTGCCCGCGACCCTTATATTCCGCTTATCATGGAATCGTCAGAGAGTGCCAACAGGGAGTTTGCCCGCCACTGTGGGGCGAGCTTTGTTGACAAGAATTCCAAGAAAATGGACGTCGATCTGCGTGAAGCCGTGTCGAAGAATTTCGGATTTGGTGATTTCGTGTTTCGCGACCCTTCGACTATGGAGGAGATTGCTCGTGTGCGCAATCTGAAAGACTTGCAGCAAATCATCTTCACCGTGCCGCGGGAGTCACTTCACTATCATATCACGCGCAACCACATCTCTCGTTGGCTTTATTCGCGTGCCATGTTCCCCGTGGCCGAGTTCTTAAAAAACATTACGTGTGATTCCTATGAAGACGTCGATACCCATCGGCAAATTATCTTCGATGCCATTGTGAAGTATCGTAAAATGAAGAACCGTGGTGTGGTAGCTGAGTTTATCAAAGAGCGTTTTGACAGCTACTCGAACTTTGCCCGCATTGGTGAAGGATCGTTAGGAGGCAAGGGTCGCGGTTTGGCTTTCATTGACAACTTGGTGAAGCGTCATGTGGAGTTCGAGTCGTTCGAGAATGCCACTGTGACCATTCCAAAGACTGTGGTGCTTTGCACAGACATCTTTGACGAGTTCATGGATACGAACAATCTCTATCAAGTGGCCTTGAGCGATGCGCCTGATGAAATTATCTTACGCTATTTTTTGCATACCAAATTGCCAGACCGTCTGATTGACGATTTCTTTGCTTTCTTTGATGCCGTGAAGTCGCCCATTGCCGTTCGCTCTTCCAGCTTGCTCGAGGATTCGCATTACCAACCTTTTGCAGGCATATATTCCACTTACATGATACCCTATCTGAATGATAAGTATGAAATGCTCCGCATGTTGAGCGATGCCATTAAGGGAGTCTATGCCTCTGTTTTCTATAAGGCCAGTAAGGCTTATATGCAGGCCACACGCAATGTCATCGACCAGGAGAAGATGGCCGTCATCTTGCAAGAAGTAGTCGGCACGCAGTATGGTGACCGTTACTATCCCACTATGTCGGGTGTGGCGCGTTCTCTCAACTATTATCCCATTGGAGAAGAGAAGGTTGAGGAAGGCATCGTGAACTTGGCTTTGGGCTTGGGTAAATATATCGTTGATGGCGGACTGACGTTGCGTGTGTGTCCTTATCATCCCAACAAAGTGCTCCAGACCAGTGAGCTTGACATGGCCTTACGTGAGACACAGACACAGTTTTATGCACTTGACCTGAAAAACGCCGGAGAGAACTTTTCTGTCGATGACGGGTTCAACATCTTGAAACTACACGTCAAGGAAGCGGAGAAAGACGGGGCATTGGCTTACATCGCTTCGACCTACGACCCTTACGACATGATCATCCGCGATGGCATCTATCCCGGAGGACGCAAGGTCATTACCTTTGCCAACGTTCTCCAGCACGATGTGTTCCCTCTTGCTGATATTTTGCGATTGGTACAGCAGTATGGGCAGAGTGAGATGCGTCGTCCGGTGGAGATTGAGTTTGCGGTCAAGCTCAACAGTGACCGCACCGGGTCGTTCTATTTGCTCCAAATACGTCCCATTGTTGATTGCAAGGAGATGCTCGAAGAAGATCTTGCTTCCATCTCTGACGAAGAAACGCTCATTCGCTCGAACAACTCGCTGGGCCACGGCATCATGGACGAGATGCAGGACATCGTTTATGTGAAGACTGAAGGTTACTCGGCTTCGAACAACCAACTCATAGCCTATGAAATCGAGAGACTTAACGACCAGTTCCTGCGCGAAGGGAAGAACTACATCCTCGTCGGGCCGGGCCGGTGGGGCAGTAGTGACACTTGGTTGGGTATCCCCGTGAAATGGCCGCACATCTCGGCCGCACGTGTCATTGTGGAGGCTGGATTAACAAACTATCGTGTCGACCCGAGCCAAGGCACGCATTTCTTCCAGAACCTGACATCTTTTGGTGTGGGCTACTTCACAGTCAACACCTACCGCAACGACGGTGTCTACAACCAAGCCTATTTGGACTCCCTGCCTGCGATGCATGAGACGAAGTTCCTTCGTCATGTGCATTTCGACCATCCACTCATCGTGAAGATGGACGGTAAGAAGAACCTGGGTGTGGTGATGATGCCCGGGAAAACAGATTAGTCTTATGAATGGCGGTGAATTTGTCAAGGCTTAATCTGACAGTTTTGGCTACGATAGACTTCAAATCTGTCAGATAAAGTCTTGACTATTACAAACTTAGAAGACGGAACATCCAATGACAACAGAATCGTTTCCCTGTGTCATACGTCTTTTGAAAGACACAGAAAGCCATGTATTGAAAACCTTTCTACATGAAGCGATATACATTCCCGAAGGGCAAGATGCTCCGCCACACAATATTGTGGACATGCCGGAGCTGAAAATATATATAGAGAATTTCGGGCGAAAGAAAGATGACTATTGTCTTGTTGCAGAATATCAGGAACAGATAGTTGGAGCTGTCTGGACTCGCATTAT
>CAZOKL010000072.1:0-11668 GCA_964580305.1 uncultured Bacteroides sp. | reverse complement strand
ATGCATTTATTCAGCACATACAAGCACTGAAGGTGATTGAAAGGCACAAAAAATCCCCGCAGAGAGATGCGGCGGTGTGCGACCGTGTGCATCCCTCTGCGGGGACTATGGGTGGCGGCGGGAGTTATGAACGCCGGATGTAGTCAACTATCCACTCGCCCACTTCCTTCGTGCCATAGCGTGGTCCGCCCTCGACTTGTATTTCGGGTGTGCGGACATGGGCGTCGAGCGATGCGTCGACTGCACGGCGGATGAGCGCGCCCTCTTCCTGCAGGTTGAAGTGCTCGAACAGCATGGCGACGGAGAGAATCTGCGCCAGGGGGTTGGCAATGTTCTGCCCTTTGGCCTGCGGCCACGAGCCGTGGATGGGCTCGAACACCGGCGTGCTCTCACCGGTGGAGGCTGACGGCAGGAGGCCCATCGAGCCGCTGATGACGGAACCCTCGTCGGTCAGTATGTCACCGAAGGTGTTCTCCGTCACCATGACGTCAAAGAACGTGGGCTCCTGAATCATGCGCATTGCTGCATTGTCCACATACATGTAGTCGGTCGTGACGTCGGGATAGTCCTTGGCCATCTCCTGCGCCACCTTCCGCCAGAGGCGTGAGGATGCGAGCACATTGGCCTTGTCCACCACCGTCAGGTGGCGCCGGCGCCGGCGGGCATAGTCGAAGGCCACGCGCAGGATGCGTTCAATCTCGGGACGGGTGTAGAGGTTCGTGTCATACGCCCGGTCGTTGTCCTGATATTTCTCACCAAAATACATGCCACCCGTGAGCTCACGTATGCAGATGAAGTCGGCACCCGCAACGAGCTCTTCACGCAGGGGCGACTTGTGCAGCAGGCACTTGAAGGTCTGCACCGGCCGTATGTTGGCAAAGAGCCCCAGGCGCTTGCGCATGGCGAGCAGCCCCTGTTCGGGACGGACGGTCGCCGTGGGGTCGTTGTCATATTTCGGGTCGCCCACGGCAGAAAAGAGCACTGCGTCGGCCTCCCGGCAACAGTTGTACGTCTCTTCGGGAAACGGGTCACCGGTGCGGTCGATGGCGTCGGCCCCGCACGGTGCGTATTGATAACTCACGTTATGCCCGAACTTTTCACAGACGGCGCTCATGACGTTGACCCCCTGAACGGATATCTCGGGGCCGATGCCGTCGCCGGGCAATACAGCAATTCGTAAATCCATAGTTAAATTCTTTGATTATGATATAGTTGATAATTGTTATTCCTCAATGATGTTGAGCATCTTGAATGTTGCCTTGATGGCAGCCTCGGTCTGGTCGGCATCGAAGCCCCGTGTGCGGAACGTCTTTCCCTCATGGCTCCATGTGATGACGGTCTGCACGAAGGCATCCGTCCGTCCCCCGGGCGGGATGGTGACGGCATAGTTTGTCAGCATGGGGAAGGTACGGCCGAGAGTGACCTTGTAAATCTTTCTCAGGGCACGCACAAAGGCGTCATACTGCCCGTCGCCGCTGGAGTTCTCTTCATACTCCTGTCCGTCAATTTCAATCTTGATGGTGGCCATCGGCTTGAGTCCGTAGGCAAGATTGACGATGTAGCTCTTGAGCTTCACGCGGTCGGTCTTCACGCCGTGTTTCAGCACGTCGCTGACGATGTATGGGAGATCTTCCTGCGTCACCAGTTCCTTTTTGTCGCCCAGCTCAATGATGCGTTCGGTGACCTTGCGCATGGAGTCCTCGTCAAGCTCCAGTCCGATGTCTTCAAGGTTTTTGCGTATGTTAGCCTTTCCGCTGGTCTTCCCGAGAGCATACTCGCGCTTGCGTCCGAACCGTTCGGGCAAGAGGTCGTTGCAGTAGAGGTTGTTCTTATTGTCTCCGTCGGCATGCACACCGGCCACTTGTGTGAACACGTTCTCGCCAACGATGGGTTGGTTGGCCGGAATGGATATGCCGGAGTATGACTCCACGACACGACTGACCACATTGAGTTTCTCCTCGTTGATGCTTGTAATGGCATTGAAATGGTCTTTCAGGATGGCCTGCACACTGGCAAGGGGCGCATTGCCGGCTCGTTCACCCAAGCCGTTGATGGTGGTGTGAAGTCCTTTGGCTCCACTCAACACGGCAGCAAGGACATTGCTCACGGCAAGGTCGTAGTCATTGTGTGCATGGAAGTCAAAGTGAAGGTCGGGATAACGCTTTTTCATCTTGCGGAAGTATTCAATGACCTGCAGAGGGTTGAGAATACCCAGCGTGTCAGGGAGCATGAAGCGTTGGATGTTGCAGTCGATGATGCTGTCCATGAGCTGGAACACGTAGTCTGGCGAATCCTTCATGCCGTTGCTCCAGTCTTCCAGATAGACGTTGACAGTGATACCCATATCGTCGGCCATCTTCACGACGGTGCGGATGTCGGCGATGTGTTCCTCGGGCGTCTTCTTGAGCTGTTCACAGCAATGCTTCAGCGAACCTTTGGTCAGGAGGTTGATGACATGTCCGCCAGCCTGCTGTATCCATCGGAGCGAGGCGCCACCATCGACGAAGCCGAGCACTTCCACACGGTCGAGTTTGCCGTGACGCGATGCCCATTCGCAGATGCCGCGCACGGCTTTCATCTCGCCTTCCGACACGCGTGCCGAGGCCACCTCCACACGGTCAGCCTTCACCTCTTCCAGCAACAGACGGGCTATCATCAACTTCTCATGGGGCATGAACGACACTCCGCTGGTCTGTTCGCCGTCGCGAAGTGTCGTGTCCATGATTTCTATGCGGGGATGATTATTTAAGCTCATGTCCGGTCAGTTCTTACGTGCACTTTCCCAAGCCTCTATCTTGTCCTTGCTCTCGACAAGGAAGTCTATGTCGTCCAACCCGTTCATCAGGCAGTGTTTCTTGTAGGCATTGATTTCGAAGTGTTCACTCCGGCCTGTGGCTTTGTTTGTAATGGTCTGCCCGGGCAGGTCTACTTCAACTTCCATCTTCGGGTTGGCATAGATGCTGTCGAACAGCTCTTGAAGGAACGGTTCGCTCACGACCACAGGCAAGACAAAGTTGTTCAACTCGTTGTTTTTATGGATATCAGCAAAGAAACTTGACACAACCACACGGAAGCCATAGTCAGCAATGGCCCAGGCTGCGTGTTCGCGGCTGGAACCCGAACCGAAGTTCTTCCCGGCCACCAATATCTGCCCGCCATAGAGCGGATTGTTGAGCACGAAGTCCGGATTGGGCGTACCGTCGGCACGATAACGCCAATCACGGAAGAGGTTGTCACCAAATCCCTCCCGTGTCGTGGCTTTCAGGAAACGTGCCGGGATGATTTGGTCTGTATCGACATTTTCTAACGGAAGGGGTACGCACGTACTTGTTATGATGTTGAATTTCTGTTTCATTGTATTCTGAATAAGTGTTTAAGAATTAGATTAAAGCAACTCTCTCGGGTCGGTAATCACACCCGTCACAGCCGCAGCAGCAGCCACCAACGGGCTGGCCAGTAAGGTGCGCGAACCGGGTCCTTGCCGGCCCTCGAAGTTACGGTTGCTCGTCGACACGGCATACTTGCCGGCAGGAATCTTATCATCATTCATGGCCAGGCAAGCCGAACAGCCCGGCTGGCGGATTTCGAAGCCTGCGTCTTCAAGCACCTTGTCCAGTCCTTCTTCACGGATTTGTGCATCCACCATCCACGAACCGGGTACGAGCCATGCCGTGATGTGTCCGGCCTTCTTCCGGCCTTTCACCATGGAAGCAAAGGCACGAAAATCCTCGATACGCCCATTGGTACAGGCACCCAGAAAGACATAGTCAACCTGCTTGCCCAACAACTGTTCGCCGGGACAGAATCCCATGTAGTGCATAGACTTCTCAAAAGATGTCTTCTCCACCTCGCTCATGGAGTCGGTGGTGGGGATGTGTCCCGTGATGCCCATGCCCATGCCCGGATTGGTGCCATAAGTAATCATGGGTTCGATGTCGGCCGCATCAAAGCGCACTTCCTTGTCGAACACAGCATCGTCGTCGCTCTTCAGCGTGCGCCAGTAAGCCACGGCCTTGTCCCATTCTGCTCCCTTCGGCGCATACTCACGCCCTTTGATGTAGGCAAAGGTGGTCTCGTCAGGTGCCACCATGCCACCACGTGCACCCATCTCGATGGAAAGGTTGCAAAGCGTCAGACGGCCTTCCATCGTCAGGCTGCGCACTGCCTCACCGGCATACTCCACAAAGTAGCCTGTGGCACCGCTGGTGGACATTTTCGACATCATGTAGAGGGCCAGGTCTTTAGCCGTCACACCCTTGCCCAAACGTCCGTCGACGGTGATGCGCATGGTCTTCGGACGAGTCTGCAGGATGCACTGCGAGGCAAGCACCATTTCCACTTCACTCGTGCCGATGCCGAAGGCGACAGCCCCCATCGCTCCATGAGTCGACGTATGCGAGTCGCCACACACAATGGTCATACCCGGCAATGTCAGGCCACGTTCGGGACCCACCACGTGGATGATGCCATTCTTCGGATTCATCATGCCGAAGTGAGTCAGGCCGAAATCTGCCGCATTCTTGGCCAACGTATCGACCTGCATGCGCGACACGGGGTCGGCAATGGGTTTATCCTGGTCATGGGTCGGTGTGTTGTGGTCAGGCATGCAGTAGATGTGGTCAGGACGGAAGCACTTCAAGCCTCGTGCCCGAAGTCCGGAAAAAGCCTGCGGACTGGTCACTTCATGACAATATAAGCGGTCAATGTAAAGTTGGGTCGGCCCCTCGTGGACTTGCTGCACCACGTGGGCGTCCCATATCTTATCAAATAAGGTGTTCATGTTGGGATATTAAGTTTATTTACAGATTTATATGCTCTTAACTTGTTTAATGCTTGAATTTGTTGATACAGTCGATGTAAGCTTCCACCGAGGCAGCCACGATGTCGGTATTGGCACCGAAACCGTAGTAGACGTGGCCGTCGTATTCCACCTGCATGTGCACCTTGCCCACATCGTCACTGCCTTTGCTGATGGCCTGAATGGTGAACTCCTTCAGCACCATCTGGCGGGCAATGATTTTCTTCAACGCCCTGATGGCGGCATCCACCGGACCGTTGCCTGTGGCTGCGGCTTCAAACTTCTCGCCGGAGATGCTCAAGCCCAGACTGGCCACGGAGCGGACGCCCACGCCGCTGGTCACCTGCAAGTAGTCCAACTTGATGTGATGGTTTTCCGCACGGTCGGCACCGGCCAGAACAAGCACATCGTCGTCGTTGATTTCCTTCTTCCTGTCGGCCAGCTTCAAAAAGTTGTCATACACCTTGTCGAGTTTCTCCTGACTCAGCTCAACGCCCAGCACCTGAAGGCGGTGCTTCAGAGCGGCACGTCCGCTGCGGGCCGTGAGCACGATGGCATTGTCGTCGATGCCCACATCCTTGGGGTCGATAATCTCATAGGTCTGAACGTTTTTCAGCACACCATCCTGATGAATGCCCGACGAGTGTGCAAAGGCATTCCGCCCGACAATGGCCTTGTTGGGCTGCACGGGCATGTTCATCAGGCTTGAAACCATGCGGCTCGTGGGATATATCTTCTGCGTGTTGATGTTGGTCTGGATGTCGATGTCCTTGTGACACTTCATAATCATGGCAATCTCTTCAAGCGACGTGTTGCCGGCCCGCTCGCCAATGCCGTTAATGGTCACCTCCACCTGGCGGGCGCCGTTGATTACGCCCATGACGGTGTTGGCCGTGGCCATGCCGAGGTCATTGTGGCAGTGGGTGGAGATAACGGCCCGCTCGATGCCGTCGACATGCTCCATCAGATATTTTATCTTGGCACCATACTCCTCGGGCAGACAATAGCCCGTGGTGTCGGGGATGTTGACCACCGTAGCGCCGGCCTTGATGACGGCCTCCACCACGCGGGCCAGATATTCGTTTTCCGTGCGTCCGGCATCTTCGGCATAGAACTCCACGTCGTCCACATAGCGGCGGGCATACTTCACGGCGGCCACGGCCCGCTCGATGATTTCCTCACGGTTGGAGTTGAACTTGTAACGGATGTGCGGGTCGGAGGTGCCGATGCCCGTGTGGATGCGCTTGCGCTTGGCATACTTCAACGCCTCGGCCGCCACGTCAATGTCTTTCTCCACGGCACGTGTCAGGGCGCAGATGGTGGGCCATGTCACCGCCTTCGATATTTCCACCACGGAATTAAAATCACCGGGACTGGAAACCGGGAACCCGGCTTCAATAACGTCCACTCCCAAACTCTCCAGCTGGCGTGCCACCTGAATCTTTTCCACTGTGTTCAACTGGCAGCCCGGTACTTGCTCGCCATCGCGAAGCGTCGTATCGAAAATAAAAAGTCTGTCGCTCATTGCTTACTTGTATTTATCGTTTGTTCATTCATGTCAAAAAAAGAAAGCCTTTCACACGGGGAAGTGAGAAAGGCTTTCATGTATTCGTGGTCAACATCATACATACCTATGCGCAACACTCACTTCCGCCAGCCACGGCCAGTAGAATAATGGAAATGTTCAGACTCAGGATATGCAGAATGCCTCGTATCATCTTTGTTTTATGTTTCACGGCTGCAAAAGTAACAGTTTATCTGAAATATCAAAAAAGAATACGTTACTTTTTTAGTCCGAATCCCTTTATTTCATCAAAATGAAAGTCGATTTTCCCGATATGCTGTTTTCGCAGACGCCCGAAAACGTCCGGCCAGACAAGCCCCGTTCCATTCTGGAGTCTCGTATAGACCTATTCGAGGATCTCGTATAGAGCTATACGAAGGTCTCGTATAGAGTTATTCGAGGGTCTCGTATAGGCCTATACGAAGGTCTCCATCCGGCCCGATGAAGCATGCCCCGGTTTCTGGCCGGAAGGACGGCTGTAACGACTGTTAAGACGTTTCAACATCTGTTAAAAAAGAGGAGGTTTCAAGCCTTTCATCTTAATTTTGCCCCGACAATGGTGTCAGACGATACGGAAGCTCTTGAATATGATAAGAATAGGCTTGGATATAGGCTCGACAACCGCGAAGGTTGTCGCATTAAACGAAAACAACCAGAGAATATACCATAATTATAAAAGGCACAACGCACAAGTGCGTGACGTTGTGCTTTCTTTTTTGGAAGAACTGTCTCCGCTGTGCGCAGACGAGGAAGTCTCCCTGCGTGTGACGGGTTCCGTGGGCATGGGGTTTGCCGAAAGACACGGCATCCCCTTTGTGCAGGAAGTGGTTGCCGCCGCCAGGGCGATACGGGAGCACTACCCCTCCACCCAGTCAATGATTGACATCGGTGGAGAGGATGCCAAGGTGGTGTTTTTCAAGGACGGAAAGGCGACGGACTTGCGCATGAACGGCAACTGCGCCGGAGGCACGGGGGCATTCATTGACCAGATGGCAATCATTCTCGGGGTGGACGTGGGCGAGCTCAACCGGCTGGCCTTAGCCGCCGGGCAGATTTATCCCATCGCCTCCCGCTGCGGCGTGTTCTGCAAGACCGACATCCAGAACCTGATTGCCAAGAACGCCAGCCGGGAAGACATTGCCGCCTCCATATTCCACGCCGTGGCCGTGCAGACTGTGGTCACGCTGGCCCGCGGTTATGAGATAAAGAGTCCGATATTGTTTTGCGGAGGTCCGCTGACTTTCATTCCGGCACTCCGGAAGGCATTCATGAACTATCTGTCTTTGGAAGACAAGGACGTCGTCCTCCCCGAGCAGGGCGAGCTGCTGCCAGCCCTTGGAACTGCCCTGGCCGAGGTGGACGACGAAAAAATCGAGAAGCTGTCCACCATCATCCGGTGGCTGAAGGCCGGTCAGCCGGCTGCGGGCACCGCCGCCACCCCCTCCGGGTTGCAACCCATCTTTGAGAGCACGGAGGCCTATGGTGAATGGCGTGAGCGGATGGCCCGTCACGGCGTCAAGAAAGCGGTGCTGGAAGAAGGCGTGCATGATGTCTTCATCGGCATTGATTCAGGGTCGACAACGACCAAGATTGTCGTGCTTGACGAAGCGTCGAACTTGCTGTATTCCTTCTATAAGAACAACGGCGGAAACCCCATTCAGACCGTGGTCGAGGGCCTCACGCACCTCAAGGACGAGTGCGAGCGGAAAGGTGCCCTTCTGCGCATCAAAGGCAGCTGCTCCACCGGCTATGGCGAAGACCTGATAAAGGCCGCCTTCCAACTCCACTCGGGCATCATTGAGACCGTGGCACACTACATGGCGGCCCAGCATCTGGACGAGCAGGTGAGCTTCATTCTCGACATCGGCGGTCAGGACATGAAGGCCATCTTTGTCAACAACGGCGTCATTGACCGCATAGAAATCAACGAGGCCTGCTCTTCGGGCTGCGGCTCGTTCATCGAGACCTTTGCCAAGAGTCTGGGCTTCATGCCGTCAGAGTTTGCCGTCAAAGCCTGTTCCTCCTCCCGCCCGTGCGATTTGGGCACGCGCTGCACGGTCTTCATGAACTCCAAAGTGAAACAGGTGCTCCGCGAAGGGGCCACCATTGACGACATCGCAGCAGGATTAGCCTATTCCGTGGTCAAGAACTGCCTCTACAAGGTGTTGAAGCTGAAAGACGTGTCCGTCCTTGGCAAGCACATTGTGGTGCAAGGCGGTACGATGCGCAATGATGCCATTGTGCGGGCCATCGAGGTGCTGACCGGGGCGGAAGTGTCGCGCTATGATTGTCCGGAACTGATGGGAGCCTTCGGATGCGCCCTCTACGCCATGTC
Source organism: uncultured Bacteroides sp. (assembly GCA_964580305.1). Taxonomy (GTDB): domain Bacteria; phylum Bacteroidota; class Bacteroidia; order Bacteroidales; family Bacteroidaceae; genus Phocaeicola_A. The sequence continues at coordinate 2,971 of CAZOKL010000072.1, read as the reverse complement.
GCACCAGGGGGAAGAGACAGACCTCTCAAACATGCTGGCTCAAGCCGTGTACACAACCAGGTCACAGAACTGCAAAGGCTGTGAAAACCAGTGCCTGATACAGGTCTATCGTTTTGAAAACGGGCGGAAATACTATTCCGGCAACCGCTGTGAGAAGGTGTTCAGCAATGGCGGTGCCTCGGCCGTCAAGGGCGAGAATGCCTATTTCTTTAAGGAGAAACTGCTCTTTGACCGTCAGCCATGCAGTGCGAGTGCCCCACGACTTGTCATCGGCATCCCGCGGGTGCTCAACATGTTTGAAGAATATCCTTTCTGGCACACGCTCTTCACCTCCTGCGGGCTGGAGGTGCGCCTTTCAGACGCTTCGAATTATGTGAACTATGAGCGCAATGCCTGCATGGTGATGTCGGACAACATCTGTTTCCCGGCCAAGCTGGTGCACAGCCATATTGCGAACTTGCAGGCACAGAAAGTCGACCGCATATTCATGCCGTTCGTGTTGTTTGAGCCTTCGCGTGCGAACGAGCATAATAGTTTCAACTGCCCCATCGTAACCGGCTATTCGGCTGTGGTCAAGAGTGTGCAGTCCTCGCACATTCCCCTTGATTCGCCGGTCATCGGTTTCAAGGACGAGAAACTTTTGCTGAAACAATGCACGGAATATCTCGTTTCCATAGGAGTTGACAGCAAGCTTATTGCCAATGCTTTCCGTAATGCCGTAGCCGAACAGCAGCGTTTCCATGAAGAGTTGGCGGCTTATAACCGTCGTTTGCTGGAAGAGGCACGACAGCAAGGCAAGCTCTGCATCCTGCTTGCCGGACGGCCCTATCACACAGACCCGTTGATTCAGCACAAAGTGTCGGGCATGCTGGCCGAAATGGGCATCCAGGTGCTCACTGACGAAGTGGCCAGCAGTGATAATCTGGAAATCACGGACACTCACTTCCTTTCCCAGTGGGCTTATCCCAACCGCATCATGAAAGCAGCAAAATGGTGTGCCATGCAGGATAATAACGTACAGTTTGTGCAGATGACATCCTTCGGTTGTGGTCCGGATGCGTTCATCACCGACGAAGTGCGCGACCTGCTCCTGCGTTACGGCAAGACGCTTACTTTACTCAAACTGGACGACATCAATAACATCGGTTCCATGAAATTGCGTGCACGTTCGCTGATTGAGAGCCTGAAATTGGCTGATGACAAGGAGAAAGCCAAAACCATGTCGGCTTTTCAGACAACACCCATATATGATGAAAAGTATCGTAACCGCAAAATATTAATTCCCTATTTCACATCCTTCCTGTCGCCTCTCATTCCCTCTGTGCTGCGGATGGCGGGATATGACGTCGAGAACTTGCCGCTGAGCGATGAGGCTTCATGCGAGTGGGGACTGAAGTATGCCAACAATGAAGTGTGCTATCCGGCCACCCTGATTGTGGGCGACATCATCAAGGCGTTCAAGACCGGTAAATATGACCCCGCACGCTCGGTGATAGCCATCACGCAGACGGGGGGGCAGTGTCGTGCTTCCAACTATCTGCCTTTAATAAAAAAAGCGTTGATGGATGCCGGCTATGACGATGTGCCCGTGGTCTCTTTGACGCTGGGTGACGACATCGAGAATAACCAGCCGGCTTTTAAGATAAACTGGTTAAAAATATTGCCAATCGCCCTACGCGCCATCCTTTATAGTGACAGCATCAGCAAGTTCTATTATGCCTCTGTTGTGCGTGAGAAGAAAGCCGGAACAGCCCGCAAACTGAGCGATTTCTATCTGCGCAGAGGTTGCGAATTGATAGAGAGCAATGAGAGCAGCCGTTTGTTTGATTGCTTGTCGGAGGCGGCCGTTGAGTTTGACCAGATTTGTGAAGACAAGACATTGCCCAAGGTCGGAGTCGTTGGAGAAATCTATTTGAAATTCAATCCTTTTGCTCAGAAGAACATCGTCGACTGGCTCATCGAACGTGGCATTGAAGTCGTACCTCCCATACTGGCCGATTTCTTCATGCAGTCGTTTGTCAACCGGAAAGTGAAACTTCAGGCTCACATCGAACGGAAGAAGTTCTCCGACTTCCTGATGAACGGTGTCTATGGCATCGTGCGTAAGCAGATTGAAAAGGTAAATGTGCGGGCTTCCCGCTTCCGTTATTTCATTCCCTTCCACGACATCTTTGAAGAAGCACGCGAGGCCGAACAGGTCGTCACACTCAATGCACAGTTTGGAGAAGGCTGGCTGCTTCCGGCTGAGATGATCATGTATGCCCGCAGCGGTGTCAATCATATCGTTAGTCTGCAACCATTTGGCTGCATTGCCAACCACATTGTATCGAAAGGCATTGAGAAACGACTGAAGGACATGTTCCCTGATATCAACATTCTCTCGCTGGACTTTGAAAGCGGAGTCAGTGATGCTAATGTGAAAAACCGCTTGTTGTTGTTCATTGACAATCTGAAAAGCCGATGAACACTTCGTGTAACAAGAGTAGTACTGTGTTTGACGACATCTCCAATCCATTGTTCCTGCGCTGTTCATCGTGTGGAACATGAACTGTGATACCAGCCTCCGGATTCGGATGCCATCCATTCTACGGGAGCTGATTATCCTTTTCCTGCTTCCTGAGTGAATGGTGGAATGTTCTTGTCCGAGCTTGAAATGAAATATCTGCCGATTTTTTTCACTTGCCTTCTCCAGCGTATGAAAGAGATAACAACCGTCCTTGGGGCACTTAATAAATTTAAACAGGTTCCTAGAGATATCTCCTTGTTCTTCAGTAATGATGATAGTGAAGTCGATGCTACATGGGTGGTTTCAATGGTCAAAAACTTGTATTATGTTCATATTTTTTAAGAAAAAAGTTCCTGATTTTATTGTAGACCTAAATATTTATTGCGACCTTTGCAACTGCAATTAAAAAACAAGGTGCCATAGCTCAGTTGGTAGAGCAAAGGACTGAAAATCCTTGTGTCCCCG
>CAZOKL010000071.1:0-11682 GCA_964580305.1 uncultured Bacteroides sp. | reverse complement strand
GGTTAATTGTTTCTGTTTTGAGATAAGGAGGGAAGGAGTTATTTACAACATCTCCCTCCCTCTGGTATGAATGTTTGATTTTATTGGCTTTTTTCCTTGATGATGCCTTTGCGATAGGCTGCCAGCAGGAGGACAAGGTCATTGATTTGCTGTTCCAATTCACACCCTTTGTCTGTGTCGCGCACCATGACGCGTTGGCTGCTCAGCTCCACCAGTTGTGTGGACGAGATGATGTCTTTTCCTTCACGGATGGCTTCCTGGGTGGAAGTGAACAGTTCGTGTTGCACAAGTTGGAGGCCTCGTGAGTGATAGACCAACGTGTAGCCGGCTATGCCCGTCTCCGAGTGATAGGCTTTAGAGAATCCCCCGTCGATGACGATGAGCTTACCGTTGGCTTTGACAGGTTTCTCTCCTTTCTTGGTTTTCACGGGCACGTGTCCGGTGATGAGGTGACGGTGTTCTCCTTTCACATTAAACTCGTCCAGAATCATGTCGCACACTTGTTCGTTGTCGCGCATTGTGTAGTAAGTGCCTTTCTTTTCCTTGTGCAATTCTTTATCCTTAATAAAATAGCGTTCGAAGGTGGCCATTTTAGCTTTGTCGAACAACGGAGAGTCTTTGCCGCACCACAAGTACCAGATGTAGTCGATGGCAAATTCTTGTTCCGGCAGTAGCTCGTCGCTGAATGCCATGCGTACGAGATTGTCCACCTTGTCGAGTAATTGTTTTCCCTTATAGGTCTTTCCTTGTATGCAGACTTCTTTCAGTGAGCCGTCTTCGTTGAGTGGGACAGAAGCATGATAGAGAAGGTTTGAATTGATGCTCAGATACATGCTTCCACGTGTGAGCAGACAGTGGACATGTCGTTTCAGTTTCTCGCTGCCGATAAACGAATAGTGCAGTTTCCGGATGACTTCCTTTTCTTCCTTCGTCAGCTTGTAAGGGTCTTTGAAATCAACAGTGGGGAAGTTCGTGTCGTTCATTTCATATTCTTTGCCTTCATACAGAAGTACGCCTTTTTCCTGGTTGATGAGCCCCAGTAGGTTGCGAGACTCCATGTCGAATTCCGGATGACGTTTGATGATGCCGGCTTCCAGTTTGAACTGGATGATGCTGATGGCCTTGTGCATCTGGGCGATGAGTCGGCAGGTACGCTCGTCGTGTGTCTTGTCGCCTTCTTCTATTTTGGGATAAAAGTTCTGGCACGAGTCGTTGGCATACGTGTCCATGGCAAATGTGGCCAGGGGCAGGAGGTTGATGCCGTAGCCGTCTTCAAGCGTCACAAGGTTGGCATAACGCAGGGACATGCGCAACACGTTGGCGATGCAGCACTCGTTGCCGGCTGCGGCACCCATCCAAAGAATGTCGTGATTGCCCCACTGGATGTCCATGTTGTGATAGTGGCAGAGGGTGTCCATGATGAGATGGGCGCCCGGTCCGCGGTCATAGATGTCACCGATAATGTGGAGCGAGTCGATGACCAGCCGTTGGATAAGGTTGCAGAGGGCGATGATGAACTGGTCGGCCCGATGGGTCTCGATGATGGTGTTGATGATGACGTTGAAATATTGGTGTTTGTTGGGTTCGTCAGACGATTCATGCAGCAACTCCTGAATGATGTAGGCAAATTCAGGAGGAAGTGCCTTCTGAACCTTTGAGCGTGTGTATTTGGACGACACGGTGCGACACACGCACACCAGCTGGTTGAGTGTGGTCAGATACCAGTCCTGCATGTCGTTCTCGACGGCTTTCACAAGTTCCAGCTTTTCTTTCGGATAATAGATGAGCGTGCAGATTTCCTTCTTTTCAGTTTCACGCAGTGTGTTGCCAAAGATTTCGTTCACCTTCCGCTTGACGGCTCCAGAAGCATTCTTCAGCACGTGGCGGAATGCTTCGTGCTCGCCATGTATGTCACTCAGAAAATGTTCGGTGCCTTTGGGTAAGTTTAGAATGGCAGCCAGGTTGATGATTTCTGTACTGGCTGCAGCGATTGTGGGAAAGCGGTTGCTGAGCAGTTGTAAGTATTTCAGATGACGCGTCAGCTCTTCCACACTTGGTGTCTTTGAGGTGTCCATGTCCTTTAGCTTTAGGTATTATGTATATGAGGTTAATGCTATTTTGTGTCGAGAGTGTCATTTCATGCGCAGTTTCACAGCCGCCCAGCGGTTCTTCTCCTTGTGGTGGAGGTATGTCATGCCCAATCGTTCTCCTTCGGTGCAGATGGCAGGAATGTCGTCCACGTAGAATCCGCTCATGTAGATTTCTGAACCCGCGTGCATGCAGGCGGCATACTGTGCCATGTCGGACAAGAGAATGTTGCGGTTGATGTTGGCAATGATGATGTCAAACGGTCGGCGGTCTTTTAGCAGAGATGCGTCACCCAGCTCCACGGTGATGCCATCTACATGGTTCAGGGCTATGTTGTCACGGGAGTTGTTCACGCACCAGTCGTCGATGTCGATGGCCGTCACCGGACGGGCGCCTCGTTTGGCAGCCAGGATGGCCAGGATGGAAGTGCCGCATCCCATGTCGAGCACTGATTTGCCCTTCAAATCTGCATCAAGCAGTTCTTCCAGGATGAGGCTGGTCGTTTCGTGGTGCCCGGTGCCAAAAGCCATCTGCGGATTGATGACGATGTCATACTCCGCTTGCGGCACATCATGGTGAAATGTGCTGTGGATGACGCAGCGGTTGCCGATGATGATGGGCTGGAAGAAGTTCTTTTCCCATTCTTCATTCCAGTCTTTGTCTTCCATTTCACAGGTCTCAAATGTGATACTTGTCCCCTCGATGGGGAAGTCCTCCAGTGTCGCTTTCAATGCATTTTCATCATATAAGGCCGTTTGTACATAAGCCTGTATTCCGTCTTCGCATTCAACAAAACTTTCAAAACCAATCTTGGCGCAGAGAGCCGAAAGCACGTCGTTCACCGTTTCGGTGCAGGGTCGGGTGTGGAATGTTACTTCTAAATATTTCATGAGTGTATGTTATGCTGAGTTTTTTAGATTGTAGTAGTTATGCGGAAACAGCGGCGGTACGTGCTGGCATCGTTTTCAGTCAGGGTTTAATATCCCGTTAGCTTGTCTGAAGTGCCGAAATATGACTGTAGCCCCCATTTCATATCCACGTGAATTTGTTTATTGCAAAATTAGACTTTTAAAAAGAAAAACATAATGAACGCCGGGAAAATAATCAAGTGGAGAAACGAGTTTTGTAAAAAAAGCGGGAAATCCCTACGAACAAATAGGGGAAATCCCCCGTCCGGAAACCAAATGATTTTTATCTTTGCATACGTCGAATTGGGTCAAACCGTTTCCTCTATGCGGTGCAAGAGCGGAAAGGAGACCGCCCAACCACGGACTAGAGACCGTCCGAGGACGGAAAGGAAGCCGTGCACGGGCCGAAAGGAGGGGGCTCATTTAGACTGATTTTCAACAAACAGAAAGGAGACTGGACGATATGAAAAAGATTGCATTATTAGTGACAATGATGGCCCTGTTGCCGTGGATGGCCTCGGCACAGAGTCCGGGCGATGACATTTACTATGTTCCAAAGAAGCAAAAGGAAGAAAAGAATACTGAGACGACGGTGGAGGCAAAGTCGGCAGGTGAAGTGCTCGGCAATGCCCAGCAAGTGAACGTTGGCAACAGTATCGGAACGATTATCGTGCGTGACTACACGGGGCGTGAGCGCGACATCGACGAATATAACCGTCGTGAGTTTGTGGCCGAGAAGAACGATTTCTCCATTGAAAACGACACCTTGTATATTGATGAATATCCCGATAGTGACCTGCCCGGTCATTGGGTGAACGGAGAGTTTGAAGGTTCGCCTGAAGACTATGAGTATGCCGTGCGTCTCATCCGTTTCCGGAATCCTGCCTATGCCATTCCGGTGAGCAGTCCGCTCTATTGGGACGTGGTCTATGGTTCGGCACTCTTCCCTTCATGGTATTGGAATGTGTATGATGACGGCTTCTATGTCTATGTGTTCCCGACTTTCTCCAATCCCCTGTGGTGGAATTGGCGTTACGATCCGTGGTCATCATGGTATTGGAACTGGAACCGCTGGTATTGGGGCACTTCCTATTACTACGCATGGGGTGGCTACTGGGGCAGCCCGTATTGGGGGTGGCACCATCATCATCATGCCTACTATCCTCATTACAGACCGGGAGGTTACATGAGTTATACGGACAGCCGTCGTGGGCATAGTTTCAGTCGGAATGCATGGCGTGGAGCAGCATCCCGCCCGTCGACCACGAGCGGACGTGTGAATGCCAGCGCATTGAGTGACCGTCAGCGCAGCAACAATGTGTTGCGTTCTTCGGCGACGGGACGTGTGGTTCGTCCTTCGATGTCCACGAACAGCAATACACGAGGTAACTCTTCCTACATGCGTCCGACAACCAACCGTCCGCAAAGCCTGGATTACACACGCCCGAGCAGCACACGCCAGAACAGCACCATAAATGCGGAGACAACCACCCGTTCGGTAGAGACCCGTTCGTCTTCGGGACGCAGCTCGTTCAACCGCAGCAGTTTCGGCAGTAGCAGTCGCAGTCGTGTCAATACGGGTGGAGGAAGTTCACGCTCTCGCAGATGAAACAGCTCGTCAAGAGAAACAACAGTATGAATCTAAACCAAGAAGAAAAAAATTATGAAACAAAGACATAAACTCTGCGCGTTGGCATTGATGGCGACGCTGACACTGACTGTTCAGGCACAGACATCCTACACTGCCGGAACCTTGATGGAAAACCAGCTCAACGGAACGGCCCGCTTTGTCGGCATGGGTGGTGCCATGAGCGCATTGGGTGGCGACATTTCCACCATGTCGACCAATCCGGCCGGCATCGGGCTCTATCGCAGTAGCGATGTGTCGTTCACCGTTGGATGGTTCAATCCCTCTTCGAAAGCAAACTTCAATGGGGAAAGTCATAAGGACAACCTTTCAAAGTTTTCTTTTGACCAGATAGGCTTTGTCTATTCCAGCAAGATTGGAAACCGGACGACTGTGAGGTTTCTGAATTTCGGTTTCAATTACCGGAAGGTGAGCAACTTCAACAGCAAGTTTCAGATGGGAGGACCTTCGCCCAACAATGAGTCCCTCTCGCGCAGCATGGTCGGCAGTTTGCTTGCCGTGGGCAACACGCCGGAAGATTTCAATGCGATGCTGGATGGAGCGGATAATCCCTTCAGTAATGCCCAGTATGGTTGGCTGAACGTAATGGGAGGCTTGACAGGTTTCGTGACCGGTGACGAGGCTTCCGGTGACTTTTATTATTGGGATGCTGACCGCACAGGCTTCCGCAGTGAAAGCCGCGGAGGCATTGATGCCTATGATTTCAATGTGGCTCTGAACGTGGAAGACCGTGTTTATTTGGGGTTGACAATAGGCATCTATGACGTGGATTACAAGCGTTACTCCTCCTATTATGAAGACCTGATAGGGTCAGTGGACAGTCCGACGATGAATCTGGAGAATCGGTATCATCTTAAAGGCTCCGGTCTTGACGCAAAGTTCGGCATCATCGTCCGCCCGCTTGAATATTCACCCTTGCGTATAGGACTGGCCATTCACACTCCCATTTGGTATAATCTGAGTGATGTATTCTCGTCATGCATGACGATGTATGGACTGGAAGGTAATAATTGGTCGGTAGACACGGATGGATATGTCAATTGGTATGACTATAGTTTGCGCACGCCGTGGAAGTTCAATCTGAGTGCGGCCTACACGTTTGGACAGAACCTGGCGGTGGATGCCGAATATGAGTATGCCGACTATTCTTCGGCTAAGTTTCGTGACACGGGCGGGTATGATATGGAAGGAGCGAATCTGACTGTCAAGGAAGATCTCAAAGGGGTCAATTCTTTTCGCGTGGGACTGGAAGCGCGCATAGTGGATGATTTGAGCCTGCGCTTGGGCTATAATTACATGGGGGCTCTCTATAGCAAGAATGCCTTTAAGTTTAACGACCCTCAGGGCATCAACACGGATGTGGACTTCATGAACAATTTTGATGCTCACAATGTGAGCGTCGGGTTGGGCTTCCGTTTTGGCGGATTCTATGCAGACATGGCATACGTCTATACGCACCAGAAAGCCGATTTTCATCCTTACACGAACTATGTTTTTGACGAACCCGATCCGACGGCCAGTGTGACACATACCAATAATCGTGCTGTATTGACATTGGGGTATCGTTTCTGATGACAAGAGGGGGAGAAGCAGAATTTTTTGACTTCTCCTTCTAAGTGTGTATGTGGAAAGGAGGCTGCACAAGAGAGGCCTTGTACTTATTTCTTAGACAAAGAACGGTCGGGCTTGACTGTCATGCGAAAGACTGTACGTGTAAGCTCCGTTACACGATAACGTTCGTCGATGCGTTCTCCAATCATCCAGATGATTTGTCCTTTGCTGCACACAACCCACTGTTGTGCTTTCTGTCGGAGTGAGAATTTGCGGTCAGTCATGTAGTCGCTCAACAACTTTTTTCCTTTCATTCCGAAGGGCATGAATTTGTCGCCTTGAACTGCACGGCGTACCGTCAGTGGGAACAACAGTTTGTCGGCGTCCAGGCAGGCGGTGTCTTTGGAGCGGGAGAGTTCAAAATCTTTAATGTCAAGAATCTCCCAGGTCAGTTGTCCTGTGCCGTCGGGCAATGTGTGGCAATGCCCCCCATCTTCCATATTGATTTCAAATGAAATGTCTGCCATCTGGCGGAGAGGATAAACGAGCCAGCAACCACGATCGCTCAGCACTTCGTGGGTGGCAGAGCGGAAGCGCCGTCCAGGAGTTCGCAAGGCCGAAAGACAGACGTCGTCGACTTGTGTCGAGTGAAATCCGAATGGAGCCAGCAATTCGTAGAGCAGACTCTTGGGGGCGTCACACTTTTGCCATTCTGCCTGGTCGATGCGCAGAGTACCGTCGGGGAGGATGGACGACACCCGATGTTTTTCCGTTCCCATCACTTTATTATAAATGGTGGCAACATCGCTCAGTCTTGCAGCGGTTTCCATCAAACTGTTTTTGACCGAAGGATTGATTTGCTCCATTCGGGGGAGAATGTTCAGGCGGATTTTATTGCGTGTGTAGTCGTCATTCAGATTGGTACTGTCGGTCACGTAGTTTTGTCCGATGCGCATCAGGAAGTCTGTGATGTCCTGTCGTGACACAGCCAGCAGCGGACGTATCACATGTCCGTTTTTAGGGCGGATACCTTTCAGGCCGTTGATGCCGGTTCCTCGGATGAGGTTCAGTAGGAGTGTTTCCACGCAGTCGTCCCGGTGATGCCCCACGGCTATGGCTTTAGCCTGTATCTTTTTTCGTAAAGTTTCGAATGCTTCATAGCGAAGTTCCCGTGCAGCCATTTCGACAGACATCTTGTGTCGGGATGCATAAGTCTGTGTCTCAAAGTGCACCACTTCCAAGGATACGTTTTCTTTTTTGCAAAGGTCGCGCACGAAAGATTCGTCACGGTCAGATTCCGTGCCGCGCAAATGGAAGTTGCAGTGGATGGCAGAGAGTTTGTAACCCAATTGTTTGAGTACACAGAGCAATGCGACAGAATCGGCACCTCCGCTTACAGCCACCAAGACCAGTGCATCATGTGACAATAATCTTTCAGATGAGATAAATTCGGCTATTCGTCTGGTAAACATACTGCAAAAGTACGTAATTTATTTGAAGGTGGCCGTTGGCATGTAACGTGTTTTTGCCATTCGGCCAATGTCACGTCAGAAACGACTGGATGTGCTTATAGCAATAAGTAGGTATTCATCGAAGCCTTATTTAAAAACGTTCTAAATAGGTTTGCAGTGTAGCAAGAATAGGATAACTTTGTGCGCGAAAAAAGTAAACCGATAAATATGCGATTGTCAGAACTAAGAACAGGAGAAAAAGGAATCATTGTGAAGGTGCTTGGGCATGGAGGTTTCCGTAAGCGCATTGTGGAAATGGGCTTCATAAAAGGCAACTCGGTGGAAGTCCTTTTGAATGCTCCTTTGAAAGACCCCATCAAATATCGAATCCTCGGCTATGAAGTCTCCTTGCGTCGCCAAGAGGCGTCCATGATTGAGATTATCAGTGAAAACGAAGCTAAAGAACAAATCAAAAGCGAGTATCAGAAAGGCATAGCCGAGAACATTCCATTAGAACAGGAGTTGAAAGACATGGCCCGTGATAAACGGCACATCATTAATGTCGCGCTTGTGGGCAACCCGAACTGTGGAAAGACTTCTTTGTTCAACATTGCTTCCGGGGCGCATGAACATGTGGGCAATTACAGCGGTGTGACTGTGGATGCCAAAGAAGGACATTTTGAGTTTCAAGGTTATAGATTTCGCATAGTGGACTTGCCGGGTACGTATTCTCTCTCTGCTTATACTCCGGAGGAGGTTTATGTGCGTCGGCACATTATTGAGGAAACTCCCGACATCATCATCAATGTGGTTGATGCTTCCAATTTGGAGCGTAACCTGTATCTTACGACCCAACTTATTGATATGAACGTGCGCATGGTTGTTGCGCTCAATATGTATGACGAATTGGAAGCCAGTGGCAATAAGTTGGACTATCGTATGCTCAGCAAGTTGCTGGGAGTACCGATGGTTCCTACTGTATGTCGTACGAACAAGGGCATTGACCATTTGTTTCATGTTATCATTAATATCTATGATGAAGGTGGTGACTTCTTGAATGACAAGGGGGAAATCAATCCTCAATTCTTGAAAGAGTTACAGGACTGGCACAAGAAAGATGTGCACGAAGTCGTACATGAAGGGCACAAGGCAGACTTCACGCATAAATATGAGAATGGTAATCCCAAGGAACGTCATTTTTATCGCCATATCCACATCAATCACGGGCCGGAGTTGGAGGCTGCCATAGAAGAAGTGAAGAAGGCTATATGCAAAAATGAAGATATACGTTATAAATACTCCACACGCTTTCTGGCCATTAAATTACTGGAGAATGACAGTCTGATAGAAAGAATCATCAAACAGTTGCCTAATGGTGAGGAGATATTGACGATACGTAACAAGGTTTCCAAACGTGTCAAAGAAATGCTCAATGAAGACTGTGAATCGGCGTTGACAGATGCAAAATATGGTTTCATCGAAGGTGCTTTGCGTGAGACCTATGTTGATAATCATCAACAAAAAGAACAGACCACTAAAATCATTGATTCTATTGTTACTCACCGTATATGGGGGTTCCCGTTTTTCTTTTTGTTGCTTTTTATCATGTTTGAAAGTACTTACATGTTGGGTGACTATCCCATGCAGGGCATTGAATGGCTGGTCGAACAGTTGGGTAATTTGGTGCAAAGTTATATGCCGGAGGGTCCGTTGAAAGACATGGTAGTCGATGGTATTATCGGTGGTGTGGGCAGTGTCATTGTCTTTTTGCCCAATATCTTGATTCTCTATCTTTTTATTTCCATTATGGAAGACTCAGGTTATATGGCGCGTGCTGCGTTTATTATGGATAAACTTATGCATAAAATGGGATTGCATGGTAAGTCATTTATTCCTCTTATCATGGGATTTGGTTGCAATGTTCCTGCTATTATGGCTTCACGTACCATCGAGAACCGCAAGGCTCGTCTGGTGACAATGCTCATCACACCGTTGATGTCATGCAGTGCCCGTTTACCTATTTATTTGGTGCTTATTGGTGCATTTTTCCCTAAAAATGCCAGTCTGGTGTTGCTCTCACTGTATGCTATAGGTATCATTTTGGCTGTCTTGATGGCACGCTTGTTCAGCCGCTTCTTAGTGAAAGGTGATGATACGCCATTCGTCATGGAACTTCCTCCATATCGAATGCCGACAATCAAATCCATCTTGCGGCATACTTGGGAAAAAGGTCGTTTGTATTTGAAGAAGATGGGTGGCATCATTATGATTGCATCTATCATTATTTGGTTCTTGGGATATTATCCAAACCATGATGCCTATCCCACTCAAGCCATCCAGCAAGAAAATTCTTATATTGGAATAATAGGAAAAGCTATCGAACCGGTCATGGAACCGCTTGGTTTTGATTGGAAAATGAGTATTGGTCTGCTTACAGGTACTGGAGCCAAAGAATTGGTAGTCAGTACACTTGGTGTGCTTTATGCAGACGATGGCAATGTTGATAGTGTTCAGTTGGCACAACGGTTGCATATCACGCCGTTGGTGGCATTCTGCTATTTACTTTTCACTCTCATTTATTTCCCTTGTATCGCAACTATAGCAGCCATCAAGGGAGAGACAGGAAAGTGGAAGTGGGCTTTGTTTACGGCCGGTTATACAACCGTGTTGGCTTGGGGTGTGTCGTTTGCTGTTCATCAGATAGGATTGTTATTCATTTAAGATAAAATGGACTTCCAACAAATAGTTGTCATTCTTGTTGGTATTGGCTCTCTAGTTTGGATGGGATTCCGAATCTATCAGACATTCAGAGGTATAAAAAAAGGAGATAATCCTTGTGCCAATTGTCCAACGGGTTGTGAACTTCATCGGCAATTGCGTGAGAAGCGTAAGCATTGTGCAAAAAGTGGTCCTAGGGGTAGAAAAAGTTGCTGTGGATAGTTGGAGATATGAAAAAATATACTACCTTTGCAACCGCAAAACTAAGGAAAACAAGGTTTACAAAAACAGCAAAGACCTATAAAAGGTTCCTTGACCGAGTGGCTAGGTAGCGGTCTGCAAAACCGTCCACGGCGGTTCGAGTCCGCCAGGAACCTCTCTCTAGATGTGGAGAGAAGGAAGTTTGGGTGAGTGGCTGAAACCAGCAGTTTGCTAAACTGCCGTACGGATTTCCCGTACCGGGGGTTCGAATCCCCCAGCTTCCGCAATTATGAACAAGGCGCTTTCGTCTAGCGGCTAGGACACATGCCTCTCACGCATGGAACACGGGTTCGATTCCCGTAGGCGCTACAAACTAATAATCAAGGGGTTATCTAAATTGATAGCTCCTTTTTTATTGCTTTAATACGATTTAAACTACGGTTTTAAGGGGTTATTATGGGGTGTTTTGTAACTTTGTGGTGCAAATCCGGTGCAAATTTTCACAGCAATAACGATTATAAGATGGCCACAGTAAGATTTTACTTAGACACATGACGGGAGAAGAAGGATTCTACCTACCCCGTTAAGATGTATATCCGTCATAATGGGAAGTTTCTTGTCAATACCGTGTTCACCGCTACCAATGACACATGGACAGGAAATGAATATAATAAGAACGAACGTAATTATCGTCCTAAAAACATTTTCTTACGGAACCTACTAAACAAAGTCGTGCATTTTCTTTTTCAACTTGAAGAAAGTGGAAGACTGAAAGGAATGACAGACAAGGCTCTTAAAGAACAAATCGAAGAATTGACCTCTGATAATTCAAAGTCCGAGAAAGTATTTGTCGACTTCATTGATGAGTATATCGCTCGAGGAGCTAAAGAAAACGCAACTATATACTTTATTGTACCAACTTTTGTATAATGATAGGTTGCACCTGTTATAAAAAGTGCATCTAACAGCTGTGCTTTAATTAGGGTTTGCCCTTTCAGTAGTAAAGTACCTACTGTTCCGCTACAAAGTCGTTGGTACTTTCATTTTTTCAGAACAGAAAATTTTTCCCTTTCTTGTCCCACTCAAACCTCACGAGAAACTCATTCACCACATCCGT
>CAZOKL010000070.1:0-12046 GCA_964580305.1 uncultured Bacteroides sp. | reverse complement strand
CTCTTCTTATTATTTCCCATTATCCGAAGCACACGCCCATGCGCTTGCCTTGCACGACGAGCGGATGCTCGGGGGTGACAAGTTTCCGTTTGTCTGCCACCTCGGCCAGGGAAATGGAGGTGACGTCTTCACCTTGCAGAGCCACCATGCGGCCAAACTGGCGGTTGGCTATCAGTTTTGCGGCATGTCCACCCATGAGTGTGGCCAGGTTGCGGTCGAATGACGTCGGTGCACCCCCTCGTTGCAGATAGCCCAGCACGGTCTCGCGTGTTTCGAACCCCGTCTCATACTCAATCTCCCGTGCGATGTATTCTGCTGCACGCTTGCGTGTGCTCCCGTCTGTGTAGATGCCCTCGGCGACGACCACAATGCTGTAAGGTTTGCCGTGCTTGAGGCGGTCAATGATGACGTTGCCCAGATTGTGCATCTTATAGGGCAGTTCGGGCAGGAGCACAATGTCTCCTCCGCCGGCCATGCCGCTGTGCAGGGCCAGCCAGCCCGCCTCGTGCCCCATGACCTCAATGACCATCACCCGCTTGTGCGAGCTGGCTGTGGAGTGCAGGCGGTCAATGGCTTCAGTGGCCACTTCGACGGCAGAGTCGAAGCCGATGGAAAAGTCTGTCAGGGGGATATCGTTGTCGATGGTCTGTGGAATGGTGACCACGTTTATTCCCAGTTGGGCGATGCGTGCGGCCGTGGCCTGGGTGCCGTTTCCTCCGATGCACACCAGGCAGTCAATCCCTCGCCGCTTGATGGTCTCCATTATGTGTGCCGCTTTCTCGCTGTGGCTGTCAGCACCGCGTCGGGAAAAGAGCTTGACACGTGACGTGCCCAGCACTGTGCCTCCCATGCCGAGCAGCCCAAAATAGTTTTCCACATCGAAGCGCTCCATGTCGTCATCGAGCAATCCTTGAAAGCCGCTGTGTATGCCCACCACTTCCATACCGTAGTGATTGATAGCTGTTTTACAAACGCCGCGAATGGTGGCGTTGATGCCCGGACAGTCGCCGCCGGACGTTAAAATTCCAATTCTCATGGTTCGCGTGTGTCTATTTGTTAAAACTTATGCGTAAAGATAGGGTTTTTAGAATCTTTGTGCTACTTTCGCTCGATAAAAAAGAGTACAGTCCCAGTGTTTTGAGGCTAAATGACAGGAGAAATCCTCCGGCCTTTTTTCTCGGACATCCTATATAATATGTGACAATGAATACAACAAAACTTATCGGAAAGCTGTTTGCCTCGCGTCAACGTTTTTTGGAGGAAGACTATGTGTATCGCCCGGAAGAACTCCAGCGCAATGTGCTGATGCGTCTGGTGTCACATGCGGAAAAGACAAAGTGGGGCTCGCAACACCGTTATGACACCATACGCACCTATGAGGATTATGCCCGCCGGGTGCCCGTGCAGACATATGATGATATAAAAGTTTATATTGACCAAATGCGTCATGGCGAACGCGACCTGCTCTGGCCCGGACGTGTGCGTTGGTATGCCAAGTCGTCGGGTACGACCAATGACAAGAGTAAGTTCATTCCCGTGAGTCCCGACATTCTGCGCGACACACATTATGCCGGTGGGCGTGACTGTATGGCCTCTTATTTGATGAACAATCCTGACAGCCGTTTCTTCTCCGGCAAAGGGCTTATTCTGGGAGGCAGTCATGCGCTTAATTATAATGTAAAGGATAGCCTTGTGGGTGACCTCTCGGCCATTCTCATTGAAAATATCAATCCGTTGGTTAATTTCATCCGTGTTCCGCAGAAGAAGATAGCCCTCCTGTCAGACTTTGAACAAAAGCGTGACCTTATTGCCCGCAACACCCTGCACGCCCATGTGACCAATATTTCCGGCGTGCCGTCGTGGATGCTCTCCGTGCTCCATCGTGTGCTGGAGCTCAGCGGCAAGTCGTCGCTTGAACAGGTGTGGCCCGACCTGGAAGTGTTCTTTCACGGCGGTGTGGCTTTTGCCCCTTATCGGGAACAATACAAGCAACTTATTCGCAGTGATCGCATGCACTATGTGGAAACATACAATGCCAGTGAAGGCTTTTTCGGAGTGCAAACCGACCCCTCCATGCAGTCTATGACACTCATGGTGGACTATGGCGTGTTCTATGAATTCATACCGATGAACGAATTTGCCCAACCGGACGCCACCGTCGTTCCCCTGGAAGGGGTGGAGCTGGGGCGTAACTATGCCATGCTCATCAGCACCAGCGGCGGACTTTGGCGTTATATGCTGGGCGACACTGTGCGCTTCACCCAGACACATCCCTATAAGTTTGTCATCACCGGGCGCACGAAGCATTTTATCAATGCCTTTGGCGAAGAACTTATTGTTGACAATGCAGAGAAGGGACTCGAAGCTGCCTGTGCTGCCACCGGCGCCCAGGTGGCTGACTACACGGCGGCTCCCGTGTTTATGGATGCTCGGGCTAAGTGCTGTCATCAGTGGCTCGTGGAGTTTGCCGTGATGCCCGATTCTGTGGAGCACTTCGCACGTGTGCTCGATGAAACCTTGCAGCATGTGAACTCCGATTATGAAGCCAAACGCTACAAAGACATTACCTTGCAATCATTGGAGCTTATTGTGGCTCGTCACGGTCTGTTCCATGATTGGCTCAAGGAAAAAGGCAAGCTTGGCGGACAACACAAAGTGCCTCGCTTGAGCAATACCCGCGAATATATGGATGAACTCTTACGCTTGAATCAACCGATATGAACGAGAATAGAAGACGAAATATACGCCAGTTGAGATGGACAGCCTGCGTCTTGCTTGCTCTCATGGCCTATGCCTGTGCCAGCATTGGCACGCCCGATGGCGGACCCTATGATGAAGACCCGCCCGTGTTGCTGAGATGCTCTCCTCAATTAAATGCCACGAACAACACACAGAAGAAAATTACCCTCACTTTTGATGAATACATACAGCTGGAAAGTGCCAGTGAGAAAGTCGTTGTGTCTCCTCCGCAGATTGAGACGCCAGAGGTGAAAACCAATGGCAAGCGTGTGGAGGTAAACCTGCTAGACACTTTGCGTGCCAACACTACCTATACCATTGATTTCTCCGATGCCATCGTGGATTACAATGAAAGTAACCCTTTGGGCGATTTCACTTTCACTTTCTCCACGGGGGAGACCATTGATACGCTTCAAGTGTCGGGTACAGTGCTCGATGCTTCCAATCTTGAGCCCATCAAAGGCATCCTTGTAGGCTTGCACTCCGATTTGGCCGATTCGGCTTTCACCACACAGCCCTTTGTTCGTGTGGCCCGTACCGACAGTCGTGGTCGTTTTACAATCCGCGGCATTGCTCCGGGCACCTATCACGCTTATGCCTTGCAAGATGTCGACCAGAACTTTATCTTCAGCCAGAAGAGTGAGATGATTGCCTTTTCAGATGACACGATACGTCCCTCGTTCGACTTCCTTACGCGTCAAGACACGCTGTGGTTAGGGGCTGACAGTATCACCATCGACACCATCAAGACCGTGGAATACACCCACTTCATGCCCGATGACATCGTGCTTCGTGCTTTCACCGAACAGGCAACTACGCAATATATGGTGAAGCGGGAGCGCACTGTCCCTCATAAGTTCTCGTTCTATTTTTCCGCACCGGCTGACACCTTGCCTCTCATTGAAGGACTGAATTTCGATGCTCGTGATGCCTTTATCGTGGAGCATACGCCTAAGAACGACACCATTGACTACTGGATAAAGGACTCTCTGGTTTATAACCTTGACACGCTTCAGATGCGCGTCTCTTACATGGCATCTGACACGCTCAATCGCCTCGTGCTTCAGACCGATACATTGGAGATGGCCCCTCGCACCACCCGTCAACAAATAGAAAAGCAGAAAGCAGCCAAGCTGGAAGAATGGGAGAAGGAACTTAATCGCAAGCTGCGCCGCCGCAAGAAGAATGACTCCATCCCCATTGATACGACACCGCCTATCGAGTTTCTCAAAGTAAATGCTGAGATACCCTCCACGCTTGAACTCTATCAGAACGTCGGCTTCACTTTCGACGAGCCGTTGGCTTCTGTCAACACCGCGCTCATTCATCTGACTGAAATGGTTGACTCTGTGGAGGTGGATGTTCCCTACGTCTTTCGGCAGCAGGCCGGAAAGCTACGCTCATACGAGCTGCTGGCTGAGTGGCATCCGGGGATGCAATATAAGCTCACGGTTGACTCCACGGCTTTCACCGGATGGTATGGGCTTTATACCAACAAGATGGAGCAGACCATCAAGGTTCGTGCTCTCGAAGAGTATGCCTCTCTGTTTATGAAAATACCGGAGGGGGACACGACCGTCATCGTGCAGTTGCTCAACGGACAGGATGCAGTGGTGCGTCAGGCACGTTGGGCCGACGGACGGGCTGACTTCTTTTTCATCAATCCGGGTAAGTATTATGTGCGTCTTTTCTTTGACCGCAACGGCAACGATGTTTGGGACACCGGCCTGTACAGCGAACGCCGTCAGGCAGAGGAAGTGTTTTACTACCCGCAAGCACTCGATTTGAAGGCACAGTGGGATGTGGAGCAGGACTGGAGCTTGAAGGCCACTCCTGTCAACCAACAGAAACCGTTGGAAATCACAAAACAGAAACCAGACGAAAAGAAAAGCGTGAAGAGTCGGAATGCCGAACGTGAACGCAATAAAAAATAGCTTATGAAACGTATCCTTTTGTTGTGCATCTGCTTGCTTGCATCCTGGAGTCTCTGGGCACAGTATGAAGCCGAGAACAAGGCTTTTAAGGCCGGTGAACGGGTTACTTATGACCTTTATTTCAACTGGAAGTTTATCTGGGTGAAGGCCGGAACAGCCGAAATGGCTATTACTGACACGATCTACCAAGGCAGTCCCGCTTATCGTACTTACTTGCAGACCAAGGGTAACAAACGGGCCGACTTCTTCTTCATCATGCGCGACACACTGGAGAACATCATGTCGCAGAACCTTGTTCCATACTACTTCCGCAAAGGAGCTGAAGAGGGCAAGCGTTATGCGGTCGATGAGGTGCGCTACACCTATCGTGACGGCAAGTGCTATGTAGACCAATCACGTGTGCGCCGGGGAGGAAAGATACAGTCGTCTCACGATGTGAGCGATTATCCCGTTTATGACATGCTTAGCATCCTGGCACGTGCTCGTTCCTTTGACCCTACAAACTATGTGCCCGGCCAGAAAATCCATTTCCCCATGGCCACAGGCACTAAGGTGGAGGAGCAGACGCTCATCTTTCGCGGTCGCGAAATTGTTGAGGCCAATGACAAACACCGTTATCGCTGCCTGAAACTTTCTTTTGTGGAATATAAGGATAACCGTGAGCAGGAGGTCATCACTTTTTTTGTCACCGATGATCGCAATCATTTGCCCGTGCGCCTTGACATGTATCTCAACTTTGGCTGCGCCAAGGCTTTCCTTACAAAAATAGAGGGCAACCGCCATCCGGTCAGCTCAAGGGTGGAAGGTTCAGAAACTTTGTAAACGAGTGATACAAATAACAGAGTCACAAAGATATAGAATATTCTCTGTGTCTTTGTGACTCTGCTTTTAAGACTTTAGTACAGTTTATTGCAATCCCTCGGCCCAATAGTGCATCAGAGCAGGTATGGAGGTGTCTTTGAGCACTACGTTCTTTTGTGCGTCGAGCAGATAGATGGTGGGCATGGCTTTGAGGTCATAGAGCGGAGTGTCCTTCACGAGGCATGACTTGTCGGCAGCGATGATCCACGTTTCAGGTAGTTCAGGGGCTGTATTGCGCCACACGTCGAGCTTCCCTTCAGTGTAGACAGCAAGCACGTGTACAGTGCCTTCCGACACTTTTTGTGTCAGCACATCAGACTTCATTAATTCCATCAACGTTTCTTGACAGCCTTCGCACTCCGGGTCATAGAACAGAAGGAGTAACTCTTTGCCCGTCGTTGCACAGAGTGAGGAGGCATTCTCTTTCGGATAGACGACGAACTTGAAGTCAGTGGCAAGTGTTCCCACGCGGTTCATGGATGCCAGTTGCAGACGGAATTCCAGCCGGCTTTTGTCGGCATAACCAATGGCCTTCGATGTCATAAACGGACGGACGAACTGCACGTAGAATTCTTCGTCGTGGAAGGGAGAGTTTGGGTCATAGAGATATTTCTCTGCTTGTTCGAGCAGGTAGGAAAATGCTTTAGGGTAAGGTTCAGCCTGCTTGACGAGCGAGTCAAGACCGACAGTGAGGTCTGAAGGCGCAGCCTGTGGGAAGAGGGCAATGAAGTTCACGAATCCCTGTTCGGCGATGTCCGGCTGGGCAAGCAGCGTGGTATCGGCAAAGTCGAATTCGTCCCAATAGTGCTGTATGAGGAATGACAGACGTTGTTCTGGTTCGGTCAGCATCTCGGGGATTTCGGGGAAGATGAAAGTAGTCTGTTGGGGTTTTTGTTCCTGTGTCGTTGCGTCTTGGCGGGCATGGTTCCCACAAGCTGCAAGGATGAGGGCCAGGATAAACAGATGAATGTTTTTCATAAGATACATTATTTTAATAAAGAATTATCAGTCGAAGTCAGTCGATGACCCATGCGGAATCATGTGCCCGGGTGTCTTCCGGACGATAGTGAAGTGAGGCACTGTCGGGGATGGCGATGGTGTAGCGCCGATGCGTATGGTTATGCAAGGTGTAACCCTGTATCCACGGATTGGCCTCTTTGAGCTGTTTCACCAGTACGCCTTCACGGCGGGCAAAGTCAACGAGTGAAGAGATGGTACTGTCGACCGTCACATAACGATAGTGCAAAGGTGGATATAGTTGGCTGCGGCGCAGACAGAATCCGAATCGCTTGGGGTGGGTGAACACCTCTTTCACCGCCAGCAGGCGAAACATGTAGCGCGAAGTCTCTGCATTGAGCCAAAGATCAACAGCCGTGTCCACTTCTTGCCGACGGAGTTCGCGAGAGATACGTCCCTGCCCTGCGTTGTAGCTGGCAGCAACGGTCAGCCAGTCGCCGTATTTCGCATAGGCGTCTTTTAGGTAGCGGCAAGCCGCGCGCGTGGCTTTCTCCACGTGATAGCGTTCGTCGATGTAGGTATTGACCTCCAATCCATAGTCGCGTGCCGTACTCTCCATGAACTGCCACAGTCCGCATGCTTTGGCAGGGGAGCGGGCCAGTTCGTCGAGGCTGCTTTCGATGGTCATCAGGTATTTGAAATCGTCGGGTACACCCTCTTCCTTTAAGATAGGCTCGACGACGGGAAAGTAACGGTTCGCCCGCTTCAACATGAGTAGTGTTGAGGCATGCATGTAGGTAAAGGCACACTGCTCGCGGTCCATTCGTTCGCGCAGGTCGGCACGGTTGAAGTACACAGTGTCGCCGGCAAAGACAGTATAGGCTGGTACGTCAGGCGACACTGTGGCGAAAGGTAACTGTGATTCGGGACGCTCTTCTTCACCCGTTGGCAGACAAGCATAGAGAATAGGTATTAAAACGAGCAGTGCTGCCGCGATGAAAACAGCAGCACCTGTGTGATAGAGCTTTTTCAGTTTCATGTAGAGGCGTTTACGTTTGTTGCCTGCAAATATACGTACTTTCGGCTTATGTCAGTCATCTTCTTGGTGAGGTTTACAATTTTATCACCTCTCACTTTGGTCTTGTTTCCCCTTCTCAAAAACGAATTTTAGACACACACTTCACAGCAGACGTTGAAGCAGTTCACGGATAGTCAGGCCGCTGACGGGATGAATCATCTCTGGGGCAATTTCGGTCAGCGGGTGGAGAACAAACAGACGGTCGGACAGGCTCGGATGAGGGAGCGTCAGTGTGGGGGTCGAGAGGCAGAGATCTTCGTAGAGGAGGATGTCAATGTCGATGGGGCGGTCGGAGTAGATGCCACCTGTGCTCTTGTGTGTACGCCCAAGGTCGCGCTCAATCTGCTGTGTGCGTGTGAGCACCTCTTCGGGGGTGAGTGTACTATTGACGCAGAGGGCGGCATTCAGAAACGTATGGTCGGAGTGGAAACCCCAGGGAGCTGTTTCGTAAAACGACGATAGGGAAGTCACCTTCCCTATCGTGCTGTTAATTATTTCGACGGCCCTATTCAGGTTGTCTGTCTTGTCGCCCAGGTTGCTCCCCAAGCCCAGATAGATATTAGCCATTTTTGTATGCACAGAGATTAGTCAATGATGAGCATGGCATCACCATACGTTCCGAAACGGTAATCCTCCTCCAGTGCGACTTCATAGGCGTGCATGATGAGGTCGTAGCCTCCATAGGCAGCCACGAGCATGAGCAGGGTGGAGTAGGGCAACTGGAAGTTGGATATCAAGGAGTCAGCCAAAGAGAACTCATAGGGCGGGAAGATGAACTTGTTGGTCCACCCTTCGTATTCTTTCAAGTGTCCGTCGGCACCCACAGCTGTTTCAATGGCACGCATGACGGTCGTGCCCACGGCACAGATGTGATGTCCATTGTCTTTGGCCTCATTGACCAGGTGTGTGGCCTCGGCCTCGACGAACATCTGTTCGGAGTCCATCTTATGTTTCGTGAGATCCTCAACGTCAATGTCACGGAAGTTTCCCAGTCCGGCATGCAGCGTAATGTAAGCGAAGTTGATACCCTTAATTTCCATGCGCTTCATCAGTTCCCGGCTGAAATGCAGTCCGGCTGTGGGGGCAGTCACTGCACCTTCGTTTTTGGCAAATATGGTCTGGAAGTTTTCAGCATCCTCCGGTTCAACGGGGCGGTGAATGAAGGTGGGAAGGGGTGGCTCGCCAAGTGCATAGAGCGCTTTCTTAAACTCATTGTGTGGCCCGTCATAGAGGAAACGCAGAGTACGTCCGCGTGAGGTGGTGTTGTCGATGACTTCGGCAACCATGGAGTCATCTTCACCGAAATAGAGTTTATTGCCGATGCGAATCTTGCGCGCAGGGTCAACAAGCACGTCCCACAGGCGGAGTTCCTCGTTCAGTTCACGCAAGAGGAAGACTTCGATGCGTGCGCCGGTCTTTTCCTTGTTGCCATAGAGCCGTGCGGGGAATACTTTGGTGTCATTGAAGATGAATACGTCCTTATCGTCAAAGTAGTCCAATATATCCTTGAACGAGCGGTGCTCAATCTCCTTCGTCTTCTTATGGACAACCATCAAGCGTGCTTCGTCACGGTGTTTAGCCGGATAGAGAGCAATCTTTTCCTCCGGGAGTTTAAATTTGAATTGCGATAGTTTCATGTATCTTCGTTTTAATAGTTTATGCTGATGTGTGTGCTGCTTCTCCCTCGTCGGGAGTGATTTCCTGTCGTTCCACCCATGCTTCGATTTCATCGAGCTTCAGGCAGTCGGACAGCCGGACATCGCCCACTCGGGTGCGTTCGAGTGTCGTGAGATGTGCGCCGCTGTGCAGAGCGATGCCTATGTCACGTGCCAGAGCACGGATGTATGTCCCCTTGCTGCACACGACACGTATCCGGATGTCGGGTAGTGTGCAATCCAGCAGTTCGATTTCATCGATGACGAGCGTCTTTGGTTTGAGCTCCACGTCGCGTCCTTTGCGTGCTAGGTCGTATGCACGTTTGCCTTCGACCTTGCAGGCCGAGAAAGCAGGTGGCACTTGTTCGATGCTGCCGACAAACTGTTTCAAGGTTTCTTCCACGAGTTCGCGGGTGATGTGTTCAGTGGGATAGGTGGCATCAATTCCCTTCTCGAGGTCAAATGAGGGTGTCGTGGCGCCCAGACGGATGGTGGCAACATATTCTTTCGTGTGGTGTTGAAACTCTTCAATGCGTTTGGTGGCCTTGCCTGTGCAGAGAATCATCACGCCTGTGGCCAGGGGGTCAAGTGTTCCGGCGTGTCCCACCTTCATCTTCTTCACTCCTTGCTTGCGGCAGACAAAATAACGCACCTTGTTCACCACGCCGAATGAGGTCCAGCCGTAGGGTTTGTTCACATAAATGATTGCTCCTTCCTTGAAATTCATGTCTGCCTGTTTACAAAGTGAGGTTGTGTCCGGTCAGTAGCAGGATGAGAATCACGCCGCCCACGATGATGCGATACCATCCGAAAGCCTTGAAGCCGTATTTGGTAACGAAAGCGATGAAGAATTTGATGGCCAGCAGAGCCACGATGAAAGCAACCACGTTTCCAACAATCAAGACTTTGAGGTTATCCCGCAGAATCTCCGTCCCTCCTTCCATGAAGAGCTTGGCCAATTTGTAGACCGTGGCGGCAAACATGGTCGGCACGGCTAGGAAGAAGGAGAACTCGGCTGCGGACTTGCGTGTCAGCCGTTGCGCCATACCACCCACGATGGTGGCCATTGAACGCGACACGCCCGGAATCATCGAGATGCACTGAAACAGTCCGATGAAGAAGGCACGCTTCTCGGTCAGTTCTGTCTGTTCGCTCCCCTTGTTGAAAATCCGGTCACAGAACAGCATGAACACACCACCCACAATGAGCATGACGGCCACAACGGTGACACTCTCCAGCATGGCGTCAATGGCGTCACTGCATAGCAACCCCAGCACAGCTGCCGGGATGAAAGCCACCAGCAACTTCCAGTAGAAGTCATACTTGTGCAGGAAGCGTTGCAGGGCTGTGGCATCTTTGGGGGCAGGGGTGCGGTTCAGGTGGAAGAACCGCTTCCAGTAGAGTAACACAACCGAAAGGATGGCACCAAACTGGATGATGAACGTGAATGCTTTCACAAACTCCGTACTCTCCACGCCCAACACGTTTTGGGCAATAATCATGTGTCCTGTCGACGACACGGGCAGGAATTCGGTAAGTCCTTCAACGATTGCAATGACAATCGTTTCGAACATTGTTAAATCCTCCATTGTTTACTTCTTATTGTCTGACTCTTTTAATGATGTGTCTTTTTTACCCGGCCGGTGAACGACGGCATAAATCATGAATACAAATCCCACAAAACTTACGATGGGTGCCACCTTGATGCGGCGTGTGCTGAATATATCGGGATTGAACTGTGTCTCAGTAGAACCGGCTCCTGACATCAGCAGGAAGCCAATGATGATGATTATCATTCCTGCCACGAGCAGGATGAAGTTGGTTTTGTCAAAAGCAAATTTTTGTCTGTCCATGATTACATATAATATAAAGAACTTGCACTCAAGCGGAGGTATTTGTTAATCGATATATAGGCGCAGAGATAAGTTATCAGCAGACCGAAAAGCAAAGTGGATGCTGACACCCATAGCATCGTCTCCGGCGTGATGATGGCCAGCAACGACGGCTCATAATGCACCAACGTATAGGCTCCGGAGAGCAACACGACGTCAGCCACCATTCCCGACAATAATCCCACCCAGAAATTGCGTATGAGGAAAGGCCGGCGGATAAATGCCCAGCTGGCACCCACCAGCGTCATTGTGTGGATGAGGAAACGTTTGGAATAAATGGTCAGGCGTATGGTGTTGTTGATGAGGGCGAAAGAGATGAGCGTGAACAAGGCTGCCACAGCCAGCAGACCCAGGCTCAGCTTGTGGATGTTGGAGTTGACCGAATCCATCAGTCCTTCCCGGTAGTCCACGTCGGTCACGAGCTTGTTTTGCAAGATGCGTTCTTTGATCCACGCCACACTGTCAGCGTTGGCATAGGCTGCGTTCAGGCGGAGTTCGATGGACGGGTAGAA
The DNA here is from genome assembly GCA_964580305.1 of uncultured Bacteroides sp. Taxonomy (GTDB): domain Bacteria; phylum Bacteroidota; class Bacteroidia; order Bacteroidales; family Bacteroidaceae; genus Phocaeicola_A. The sequence goes on along the minus strand of CAZOKL010000070.1, from coordinate 418 downwards.
GGGGTTGTTGTCAAGCAACTCTATTTGGCCGCTCCCCATGGCTTCGGTGTATTCCTTCAAAGCCTGTTCTTTGGAGATATAGACCGACTCTTTGACAAAAGCCTCTTTGTCCAGTTCTTTCTGTAGTTTCAGGATGGATTTCTCCGAAGCGTCGGCATCCATGAGGATGGAGAAATTGAGACTTTCGCGCACATAGACGGACAGACTGCGGGCCGATAAGACAAAAAAGACCATCATTCCCAACAAAATCAATACCATAGTTGTACTGATGCAAGAAGTGATGAACTGCATATCGAAAAGGCGTACCGTCTGTGTGTGTGGCATAAAGCGACTCCTTAGCTAAATTGGTGCAAAGAAACAAATTAATTGGGTTATAACGTACTTATGTTAAGAGGATTTAACCCAAATACAATCATAG
>CAZOKL010000069.1:0-12176 GCA_964580305.1 uncultured Bacteroides sp. | reverse complement strand
ATCAGACTTCTTCCGGAGCGTCATGTCCTAACAGATAGAATTATGTGAGAAAACAACAAAAAACTACAAAAATAAGATGGCATATAAAGTGATTATACTCTATCTCCCTATATGCCATCTTAATTTGGGGGGACATTTAATGAATATCCCTCTTCTATTATTCGTTATCCGCCATGACTCACCCATAGATGGTTGCCACAACATGGCGTCTGCCACCATAATTGCGAAACTCGCAGAGATAAATGCCCTGCCATGTGCCTAGATTCAGCCGGCTCTGGGTGATGGGAATGGTCAGCTCTACACCTGTCAGCACAGACTTGGCATGGGCTGGCATGTCGTCAACGCCTTCCAGCACATGCTTGTAATAAGGCTCGCACTCTTTCACCAGATGGTTATAGATGGCTTCCAAGTCGGTCCGCACATCAGGATCGGCATTCTCACAAATTGACAGTCCACAACTAGTGTGTTTGATGAAAAGGTGTAACAGCCCTTTCTCAGGCAAACTCGGCAAGTGAGAAATGACTTCATCTGTTATCAGATGAAAGCCCCGCGAACGGGGGCGAAGAGTAAACTCTGTTTGCTGTATCATATCAATTAAATGTTTTGTATAATTATCTGTTATTATTCAGAGTAGTGCCACATCCGAACATCTTACGAAGTATAATGCTGAACATTAAGCATAGAAATGATAAAATAGCTTGTTTATCATAAGATTAATTTTGATGATATAAATTCATGAGATGAGATGCAACAAGCGCCGCTGTCTCCGTGCGCAAACGAGAATTGCCAAGACTGACAGGACGAAAACCACAAGAAAGTGCCAACTCCACTTCTTCTTGACTGAAATCACCTTCCGGCCCGACAAGCACTAACGTATCTCTTTCACCAGACAAGACATCTTTCAGCAAAGATTTCTCGCCTTTATAGCAATGAGCAATGAACTTGTCACCGGAAAAATCCTGCTGGACAAATTTGTTGAAAGTCATCATCTCATTGACTTGCGGCTTACGAGCCTTCAACGATTGTTTCAAGGCTGACACCACAATCTTTTCGATGCGCTCTGTCTTGATCACTTTCCGTTCTGAGAAACGACAATTCAGGAACGAAAGTTCATCAAGACCTATCTCTGTGGCTTTCTCAGCAAGCCACTCCGTGCGATCCATATTCTTAGTAGGTGCCATTGCCAGATGCAGATGCCCCCGCCACAACGGTTCTTGGAAAGTTTTTTTCTGGATGGAAACCAAACAACGCTTACCGCTTGTAGCCGTAATCTGCGCCTCATAAAAATAACCTTTACCATCAGTAAGTGTAATTTTATCACCTTGTGACAAGCGCAAGACACGCAGACAATGAGCAGCCTCCTCCTCTGGAAGCTCCAAACGTATGTCTATATCAGGAGTGTAAAATAAATACATAAGCCCTACCCGTCGGCGGAATTAAAAGTATAGAAAATAAATGGATAAAAGATTTGCATATCACTGATTTTAAATACACCAGTAATACCAGAACTGTTGATTTACAATCATGGTATGCACAACTTATATGCAATATTCGCAAAATTCCTCAACATATGCAAACATGTTGCCGGCAATTTGGTCAATGAATCGGGTAAACGTAAAACCACATCCTCACTCTGCACACTCTTCGTGAAAGGATGACAAAGCCGCTCTTTCCTGCTCCTATGACATCTACCCTCCGGAACGGCTTCCAACTGGAGGTTTTTCTGCGGTTCTGCATCCTATTTTTTGAAAACTCGTCTATAGTACAGAATATTTCAATACCTTTGTCTTTGGTAATCATCGTTTTTGCTTTTTGTAATCAATAGCTGATAGATTACTGACTTCTTTTAATCTTTTCTTATCCCAAACTCAAGTAAATATATAAATGAAAAAGCTGGTTATATTTGATTTAGACGGAACTTTGCTCAATACGATTGCCGATCTGGCAGCGAGTACCAATCAAGCATTGGCGGCCTTCGGATTCCCTACCCATCCGGAGGGAGCATATAATTATTTTGTGGGAAATGGCATCAACAAGCTCTTTGAACGGGCGCTCCCAGAAGACGCACGCACGGAAGAAAACATACAAAAGATTCGTTCCAGTTTCGTTCCTTATTATGATGTGCATAATCACGATTTGAGCAAGCCTTATGCCGGGATACCAGAACTACTGGCCGCTTTGCAAGCCAAAAACATACTGCTGGCAGTGGCTTCGAATAAATATCAGGCTGCAACAGAAAAGTTGGTAGCATATTATTTTCCCGAAATACATTTTGTCTCTGTGTTGGGGCAACGTGATGGAATCCCTCCCAAACCGGATGCCGGCATTGTGCGTGACAGTATGCGTCGGGCCGGGGTGACGGAAGAAGAAACACTCTATGTGGGCGATTCAAATGTCGACATGCAGACGGCTCGAAATGCCGGAGTAGACGCCGTTGGTGTCACATGGGGGTTCCGTCCTCTTTCCGAACTGGAGGCTTATCATCCGTGCCATATTGCAAACAAGCCTGCAGACATCCTGACATTCTTGGAGTTGCAGCCATAGGTGCCGAGTATTGTCCTTTCCTCCTGGTCTGCGTCCCGAATTCGATGGCATGACGCGGACATTTGTGATAACAGCGCAGGCATCCGGTGCATTGACCATTCCAACGGGGAGTTTCGTTTGTCACCTGAATGTTTCTCATCGGGCAAACACGTTCACACAAGGAGCATCCGTTGCAGTCACTGTTGGTGTGGAAAGGACGGTCGCTGACCAAGAAACGGTTGAATAACGGTCGCAACACATAACTTTTCAGTCTGGGGAATTTTCCTTCATAGACGTCAAGGCGGTGTTCTTTTTCCCGGAGCGCACGTACAATGTCGGCAAGTCGTTGGGGCAAGGCTTCCAGTTTCTGCTGCGTCGTATGTGCGTCGTCAATGTCGAATCCCGGTAGACAAACATACGTGTTGGGCATCGTGACAGAAAAGCCACCAGCCAACTTCCATCCTTTTTCAGACAAGGCTTTGCTGAACAGCGAGCAGGTGCATCCGCAATCGTCGCCACATGTGCAGACCATGTAACAATAGGGATGCGTGTTTCCTGTAATGAGCAACTTCCGGACGCATTCCATGAATAATGCCGGCGGCCCCCAAGCGTAGACGGGAAAAACGAATCCCAAGCACTCTTCCGGTTGCAAAGTGTAGTGCCACTGTCGGCTTTGCCAGACATCAAATATAGAAATTAAGCGTTCCTGAGTCTGTGTCGCCAGATGGGAAGCCACGTATGCTGAGTTGCCTGTTCCTGTAAAGTAGAATATCATATCACGTGTGTCGTTTGGGCTGAGATGATGTTTGCCTGCATTTCTGTGAGCAAAAATACAAGGAGGAAAAAACTTCAGCAATGTTTTTTCTCGAAATCTCATGACCTGCCTTAAAGGCGGCTATGCTTCGCACTCATATCAAGTCAAATCCAAACTCAACCTCCACAAAATAGCCTGCATCCGACTTTTCTTGAGCTTTCAAGCCTGAATGACAGCCGTCTTTACTGGCCATAGACTCGGCGCTTGCTTAGCCTAGACTCCGCCCGAGCTCGGCCTAGAGCCCGTGCGTGCCCGGAGTCCAGGCCCTGCAAATGCATAGTCTGACAATGGATTAGGAAAGATGATGCATCAGCATTTCATTTCAAAACAAACAGTCGACGAGGTCACACCACCGGCAGCCCGTGCAAGGTAAATTTTTAGAAGTGCCTGTGTCTTCTGTATGGACTTGGTCTGAAATATGGATTAAGTTTATACCTTATTGTTTGAAGGAAGATATTTACCAATTTGGAAAATAGTGTTTTAAAACATAAAAAAAGGAACGTTTTTTATTTGCTGATTCCATGCGACTCAACTAATTTTGCAGAGAATTAATTAAATCTAAATTGATGGATATAAAGAAAAGTGATGATAAACGTAATGTGAGTCCGAACATTTCAGTGGATTGCTCTCTGATAGGTTTCGATGGGGAAAATCTCCGTGTACTGTTGGTAAGGCAGGTCGGAGCTTCAGAGATAGAAGGCGAGAGCATGTACAAGCTTCCCGGAAGTTTGATCTACGCAGATGAGGACTTGGACGAGGCTGCCAAGAGAGTGTTATATGAATTGACGGGCTTAAAGAGTGTCCCGATGGCGCAGTTTCGTGCATTTGGTTCGAAAGATCGCACACGTAATCCCCGTGATGTGCGATGGCTGGAGCACTTTCATAGTCTGCCCAATCAAATAGACCGCATTGTGACGGTGGCTTATTTGGCCCTGTTGAAAATCAACCGTAAATATACGCATCTTTCCCATAAGTATGAGGCTTGCTGGGTTCCGGTGAAGGATGTGAAGGAATTGGCTTTTGACCATAATCAGATATTGGATGCTTCGCTGGCGTTCATACGTCAGTATGTAGACATGTCACCGGCTGCGCTGTTTGATTTGTTGCCTCGTAAATTTACGGCCGCACAGTTGCGCCGTGTGTATGAGATTGTTTATGATCGCACGTTTGATGTACGCAATTTTCACAAACGCATTTCCATGATGAAATACGTCATACCATTGGAAGAGAAAGAGAAAGATGTATCACATCGAGCTGCAAGGTATTATAAGTTTGACCGCGTAATGTATAATCAAATAAGAAATTAAAAAAAGAAATTATGTATTTATTAGGTTACGATATAGGAAGTTCTTCCGTGAAAGCCAGTCTGGTGAATGCAGAAACTGGCGTTTGTGTTGCTTCTGCTTTTTATCCAAAAGTTGAAGCTGAGATTATCGCAGTGCATGCCGGGTGGGCCGAGCAGAATCCTGAAATGTGGTGGGACAATTTGAAACTGGCTACGGCCGATGTGATGAATTCGTCCCGCGTGCGGGCCGAAGAAGTGAAAGCCATCGGCATTTCTTATCAAATGCATGGACTGGTTTGTGTGGACAAGGATTTGAATGCGCTTCGTCCGGCCATCATTTGGTGTGACTCGCGTGCCGTGAACTACGGTCAGAAGGCTTTTGAAACTATCGGCGAGTCTGTTTGCTTGTCACATTTGCTGAACTCCCCGGGCAATTTCACGGCATCCAAGTTGGCTTGGGTGAAGGAGAATGAGCCGGATATTTATGCGCGGATATATAAGATAATGTTGCCGGGCGATTATATCGCCATGCGCATGACAGGTGAAGTGTGCACAACCGTGTCAGGTTTATCAGAAGGAATGTTTTGGGATTTTAAGAATGAAGGTGTGGCCGGTTTCCTGATGGACTATTATGGCTTTGATTCTTCTTTGATTGCAAACATTTGTCCGACTTTTGCTGAACAAGGACGTCTGACCGCCTGCGTGGCTCAGGAATTGGGTCTGCAGACGGGGACTCCCGTTACTTATCGGGCAGGAGATCAACCAAACAATGCTTTGTCACTAAATGTGTTTGAACCGGGTGAGATTGCATCGACGGCAGGAACATCAGGAGTGGTTTATGGGGTGAACGAGAGCATGAACTATGATCCGCTTTCACGTGTCAACACATTTGCCCATGTGAACCACACAAAAGAAAATCCCCGTCTGGGTGTGTTGCTTTGCATCAATGGCACAGGGATATTAAATTCATGGGTAAAACGCACGATGGGCACCGATTTGTCTTATGCCGAGATGAACGATTTGGCATCACAGGTGCCTGTCGGGTGTCAAGGCTTGAGCATAATTCCTTTTGGAAACGGAACTGAACGTGTCTTGGAAAATAAAGAACCCGGATGCTCCATGCAAGGATTGAATTTCAATTTTCACACTCGTGCCCACATCATGCGGGCTGCACAGGAGGGCATTGTGTTCTCTTTCAAATATGGCATGGAGGTATTGGAACAAATGGGCATTCACATCACGAATATCCATGCAGGAAATGCCAATATGTTCCTGAGCCCGATATTCAGGGATACATTGGCCAGCATTACAGGGGCGACTATCGAGCTCTATGATACCGACGGTTCGGTTGGTGCAGCTAAAGGAGCCGGAATGGGATTAGGTCTTTATAAAGATCATAACGAAGCCTTTGCAACATTGAAAAAACTACAAGTCATCGAACCGGACACGCAGCATGAAGAGCAATATCAAACGGCTTATGCTTTGTGGAAGGAATGTCTTGACAGAATATTGTGATACATTATAAAGCAAAATGTTTTTTTATCGACCTTAAAAATATAAAATTATGGCAACAAAAGAGTATTTCCCCGAATTGGGAAAAATTAAGTTTGAAGGAAAAGATAGTAAGAATCCATTAGCCTATCATTATTATGATGCAGAAAAAGTCATCATGGGCAAGAAGATGAAAGATTGGTTGAAATTTGCAATGGCATGGTGGCATACGCTGGGTGCTGAAGGCGGTGATCAGTTTGGTGGCGGGACAAAAAAATTCCCTTGGAATGGAGCCCCCGATAAAGTGCAAGCCGCCAAGAACAAGATGGATGCCGGCTTTGAATTCATGCAGAAATTAGGTATTGAATATTACTGTTTCCATGATGTAGATTTGTGCGACGAAGCTGATACCATTGAAGAATATGAAGCCAATCTGAAAGAAATTGTGGCTTATGCCAAACAGAAACAGGCAGAAACAGGCATAAAACTTTTGTGGGGTACGGCAAACGTCTTTGGTCATGCACGTTACATGAATGGCGCGGCTACCAATCCTGAGTTTGATGTTGTGGCTCGTGCAGCTGTGCAAATCAAGAATGCCATTGATGCTACTATTGAGCTGGGTGGAAGCAACTATGTTTTCTGGGGAGGACGTGAAGGCTATATGAGTCTTCTCAATACTGACCAAAAACGTGAAAAAGAACATTTGGCTCAGATGTTGAAGATGTCACGTGACTATGCCCGTGCCAAAGGCTTCACCGGAACGTTCCTGATTGAGCCGAAGCCTATGGAACCGATGAAACATCAATATGACGTAGACACAGAAACTGTGATTGGCTTCTTGAAAGAACACGGACTGGATAAAGACTTCAAAGTTAATATTGAAGTAAACCATGCCATATTGGCTGGTCATACGTTTGAGCATGAGTTGGCTGTGGCTGTTGATAATGGCATGTTGGGCTCAGTTGATGCCAACCGTGGTGACTATCAAAACGGATGGGATACAGACCAATTCCCGATAGATAATTATGAACTGGTGCAAGCCATGATGCAGATTATTCGCAATGGTGGTTTGGGCGACGGCGGTTGCAACTTTGATGCCAAGGCACGCCGCAACTCAACCGACTTGGAGGATATTGCCATCGCCCACATTTCAGGAATGGATGTGATGGCACGTGCTTTGGAATGTGCAGCTCAGTTGTTGGAAGAATCTCCCTATAAGAAGATGCTTGCAGACCGTTATGCTTCATTTGATTCCGGAAAAGGCAAGGAATTTGAAGATGGTAAAATGTCATTGGAACAGTTGGTTGACTATGCGAAGACAAAAGGTGAGCCTAAGCAAGTGAGCGGTAAGCAAGAGCTGTATGAAAGAATTGTCAGCATGTACTGCTAATCTTGCTTGATAAAGAAAAAGAATGATAATCTCCATGTTGAAAGGAGGTTATCATTCTTTTTTTGTGTGATTTCTTAGCGACGGCATGAAATATTGCCTAAATTTGCCTTAGATTAGACAAATAATTAGAATATGACAAAGAGTGACAACCATTTAGTGATTATGGCTGGAGGTGTTGGAAGCCGGTTTTGGCCCATGAGTACTCCAGAAAGGCCTAAACAGTTCATAGATGTATTAGGATGTGGACGCACGCTTCTTCAGCTGACAGTGGATCGATTTAAAGATATATGTTTGCCAGAAAATACGTGGGTGGTGACATCAAAGCAATATGCTGATATTGTGCGGGAGCAGTTACCGGATATCCCGGAAGAAAATATTTTGAAAGAGCCATGCCGGCGAAACACAGCTCCTTGCATCGCCTATGTGAGTTGGAAGATAAAGACACGCAATCCGAAAGCCAACGTTGTTGTCACTCCGAGTGATCATGTTGTGATGAATGTCCCGGAGTTTCAACGGGTAATAAACTCTGCTATGAATTTCACGAAAGACTCGGATGCCATTCTAACTTTGGGCATGAAACCTACTCGTCCGGAAACGGGTTATGGCTATATTGAAACTGACTTGCAGGCTTCTTCTGCGACAAATAAAGAAGTGTTCCGTGTGGATTCGTTTAAGGAAAAGCCCGATACTGAAACAGCCCAACGTTACATAGCACAAAATAATTATTTCTGGAATGCAGGAATCTTCGTATGGAATATAAGCACCATCGTGAATGCCTTTCGCATTTACTGTCCGGCTATCGCGAAGATATTTGAAAACTTCCGTTCCTATTTTTATACTTCACAAGAACAGGAAGTCGTTGATCGTGAGTTTCCAAATTGCGAAAGTATATCGGTCGACTATGCCATCTTGGAGAAAGCGGAAGAGATTTTTGTTTTTCCGGCAGATTTCGGCTGGAGTGATTTGGGTACTTGGGGTTCACTCTATGAGCAAATGACTCAGGATTTGAATAAGAATGTATGCATTGGAGAGAACATTCAGTTGTATGACACCCGTAATTGCATCATTCACACGACTCAGGAAAAGAAAGTGGTCGTAATGGGATTAGATGGCTTTATTGTGGCAGAAAAGGACAATGCGTTGTTGATTTGCAAGTCGAGTGAGGAGCAGAAAATTAAGCTGTTTACAGATGCATCTAAATAGTCCGTGCGCTGTTAAGATTAGTTTATGAAGAAATTACTATCGTTACCCCCAAATTTGGTGGAATGTTTTCATGAACTGGAAGAAGTGGATTCCAATGAATGGTTTTGTTCCTCCGATCCGGTTGGTGAAAAGTTAGGTTCAGGTGGTGGAACCACTTGGTTGTTGGAAGCCTGTAATCGCCAGTGGGCCCCAGAGAAGTCATTTTTAGAGTGGTTGGCTGAAGATAAACGTATTTTGTTGCATGCCGGAGGGCAAAGTCGTCGTTTACCTGGTTATGCTCCATCAGGTAAAGTATTGACTCCCATACCTGTTTTTCGCTGGGCAAAAGGGCAGCGTTTGAAACAAAATCTGCTCTCTTTGCAATTACCGCTTTATCGGCAGATTATGGAGAAAGCTCCAGCATCATTACATACACTGATTGCAAGTGGAGATGTATATATTCGAAATAACAAACCATTGCAGGAGATTCCTGAAGCCGACGTCGTTTGTTATGGTTTGTGGGTTGATCCCAGTTTGGCAAAAAATCATGGTGTTTTTGTTTCTTCGCGTCAGACTTTGGAGCGCTTGGACTTTATGCTCCAAAAGCCGTCAGTGGAAAAACTTAGTGAGTTGATGCAAACACATCTTTTTTTGATGGATATAGGCATTTGGCTTTTGAGTGACCGTGCTGTGCAAGTGTTGCAGAGTCGTTCGAAAGAAAATGGAAAGTTGAAATACTATGATCTGTATACAGACTTCGGATGTGCCTTAGGCGAACATCCATCTTTGGTGGATGATGAAATTCGCCAGTTGAGTGTAGCCATTTTACCTTTGCCCGGAGGCGAGTTTTATCATTACGGAACAAGCCGGGAATTGTTGTCATCAACTGTTGCCATTCAGAATTTGGTAAGTGACCAACGTGAAATCATGCATTTGAAAGTAAAACCTCATCCTGCAATATTTGTCCAAAATGCTTTGATCAATGTCCGGCTTCAAGCAGAAAATTCTGAAGTGTGGATAGAAAACAGTTGTGTTGGCAGCAAATGGACATTGAATCATCAACATATTATTACAGGAATTCCTTGTAATGATTGGGAGCTAGCTTTACCGCCCGGTGTGTGTGTGGATGTTGTTCCTATGGGAGAAAATGGATATGTGGCCCGTTGCTATGGATTTAATGACGCATTCAGAGGAGCCTTGGAAGATGCTGGCACATTGTTCATGGGAGGTTCAATGAGCGATTGGTTGGGAGTTCGTGGCTTGAAGAGTGACGAGATTGAGGGGCACGAAGACCTTCAGTCGGCACACATCTTTCCAGTATGTGACAGTGTGGATGAAGTTGGTAAGGTGTTCCGTTGGATGATTGTTGATCCATCTTATGAAGAAGGTCGGACGATATGGATGTCAAAACAACGTATGTCTGCAGATGAAATTTCAACCTGTGCCAATTTGCGTCGTTTGTTGGCTCAACGAAAGAAATTCCGTGCAGAGAATTGGCCTATGCTGGCACGGAATTATGAGAAAAGTGTGTTTTATCAGTTGGACTTGAAAGATGCAGCAAAAGAGTTTGTAACAAATCGATTAGAGTTGCCCGCAACTTTGTCCGACAACACACCTTTGATGACTCGTATTCACGATCACATGTTTCGTTCTCAATATCTTAAACAGAAAGGAGAAGATGGAACGAGTGAAGAGTTAGAAGCTTTCAGGCTGCTACGCGAAGGATTGACATCTACAGTATTGGCCGATAAGCAAAATCCACATCTAGATGTTTATGCCGATCAGATTGTGTGGGCACGAAGTCCGGTTCGCATTGACTTAGCAGGCGGATGGACAGATACGCCCCCTTATTGTTTAAATAATGGAGGTAATGTGGTGAATATAGCCATAGAACTGAATGGACAACCACCCTTGCAATCCTATGTTAAGCCTTGCAGGGATTATAAGATTGTGCTTCGTTCAATCGACTTGGGGGCAATGGAAGAGGTGAATACTTATGAAGAATTACGTGACTTTGCCAAAGTGGGTTCTCCTTTCTCTATTCCTAAGGCTGCGCTCGTGTTGGCAGGATTTCAACCAGGATTTTCCGAAGAGCATTATGATTCTTTGAAGGCACAACTTCGTGCTTTCGGTTCAGGCATTGAGGTCACTTTGCTATCAGCAGTCCCGGCAGGTTCGGGACTAGGCACAAGCTCGATATTGGCATCCACCGTGTTAGGAGCTGTGGCTGACTTCTGTGGACTGCCGTGGGACAAGAATGAAATCGGGCATCGGACTTTAGTACTTGAACAGTTGTTGACCACTGGTGGCGGTTGGCAAGATCAATATGGCGGCGTTTTGCAAGGTGTTAAATTGCTTCAAACTGGAAGTGGGTTTGAACAATCTCCGCTTGTGCGTTGGCTTCCTGACTTTCTGTTTACCAATCCGGAATATCAGAAATGCCATCTGCTATATTACACCGGAATCACTCGCACAGCTAAGAATATTCTGGCAGAAATCGTGCGCGGCATGTTTCTTAACTCTACTGAGCATCTGGAAATGCTTAATGAGATGAAAGCCCATGCCCTTGATATGTTTGAAGCCATTCAGTGTGGCCGTTTTGAGGAAATGGGTCGTCTGATTGGTAAAACTTGGGTACAAAATAAACGTTTGGATGCTGGCACTAATCCTCCGGCTGTGGAGCAAATCATCGGTCGCATTCATGACTATTGTTTAGGTTATAAACTGCCGGGGGCCGGTGGAGGAGGGTTCCTCTATATGGTGGCCAAGAATCCTGAGGCTGCAGCTCACATCAAAGCTCTTCTGACAGAAACACCACCGAATAATCGGGCACGTTTTGTTGATATGTACCTCTCTAATAACGGCTTGAGAGTAAGTAGAAGCTGACATGTTTTATAAACATGAATGTCCGCAAACGCTACCGTCAAGTTAGGGACATTCAGTAAATGTCCTCAAAAACTAAGATGAGGCTGTCTCAAAATAAACATGAGATGGCTCTGATTTTATGGTATTTACTGAATGTCCCTTGCCGAGTTTGCCTGAGAAAGGGCTGTTACACCTTTTCATCAAACACACTAGTTGTGGACTGTCAATTTGTGAGAATGCCGATCCTGATGTGCGGACCGACTTGGAAGCCATCTATAACCATCTGGTGAAAGAGTGCGAGCCTTATTACAAGCATGTGCTGGAAGGCGTTGACGACATGCCAGCCCATGCCAAGTCTGTGCTGACAGGTGTAGAGCTGACCATTCCCATCACCCAGAGCCGGCTGAATCTAGGCACATGGCAGGGCATTTATCTCTGCGAGTTTCGCAATTATGGTGGCAGACGCCATGTTGTGGCAACCATCTATGGGTGAGTCATGGCGGATAACGGATAATAGAAGAGGGACTGTATCGGGATGGAGATGAATCATGCACAGCAGCACTCGAGTGTCCTGCATTGTTTCATTCTCTTCCGCATCCGGTCCCTCTCTTTTGGGTGCTCTCTGC
>CAZOKL010000068.1:0-12345 GCA_964580305.1 uncultured Bacteroides sp. | reverse complement strand
CCCTGATTAAACGGCTATTAAACAAACAGATAGAATTTAACCAGAATCACCTCTTTTTCGGCATATCGGTCAGCAATCTCTGGTAATATGATGCTTTCCATTCTATCGGACGAGGGTAAGCACGTGAGGAAGAGGGCATCCTCCACACCCGGATATGACGGCCTGCATAGTCCACTTCACAGCTGTCTCCGATGGACAAGGCGGAGAAACCCATCGCCTCTTGAAGCGTGTCTGCCGACTTCTGGCCTGTGGCCACAATGCTGCGGCATGCCGGCAAACGTTCCAGTAACGAGGCAAGGTTCACCGGGCGGACAATCTGCAAAAAATTGTCGGACGCATTGTCTTTCAGGCGAACAACCGCCTCGGCCGTATCATAAAGGGCTATGCCTTGCTCACGGCAGAACTGCTCAATGCGCTCCTTATCAAAGCGTTTCTCACCGGGGACGACGAAATGCTCCTTGTCGCCTGCCGTGATATATCCCCAGATGCGCCACATGTCGTTATTCCAGTTCGGATAGAAAAAGTCCATGCTCCAGCGTTTTTTCGGGGGAGGAAAGCTGCCCAGCATCAGCAGCACGGCGCCCGACGGCAAAAAGGGGCGCAAAGGATGTTGTTCTATATCCATATATACCTTATTATATATAGTCATCCGCTTGAAAGCGGACGGTGATGAGAGAAAGTTTTCATCACGGTTCGAAATCGTGACCCATGACTTTTTCTTCCCGGCCATCGACCATCTTCTCCACAAAATAGCGGGGACGACGCTTCACTTCATGGTAAATCTTGCCCACATACTCGCCGATGGTGCCCACCGACACGAGCGTGGCACCGCCGATGAACCAGATGGAAACAAGAATTGAAGTCCAACCCCAAACGACCTCGCTGAACTCATAAACCAGCAAACAGTAAATGATGGTGGCGAGCGAGAGCAGCATCATCACGAGCCCCGTGATGTAAATCCACCGCAGGGGGCGCACTGAGAAAGACGTGATGCCGTCTATCGCCAGGGAAAACATCTTCGAGAAGGGATATTTCGACTCCCCGGCCATGCGTCCCTTGCGGTCATAATAGACGCAAGCCGTCGAGAGGCCGAGGTGCGTGACCATGCCTCGCAGGAAGATGTTACGCTCGGGATAGGCCATCAGGGCACGCATCGCGCGGCGGCTCATCAGCCGGAAGTCGGCATGGTTGTAAACAATGTCTTCGCCCATGCGGCGCACGAGGCGATAGAAGAACAGCGCCGTGTGGCGTTTGAACAGCGAGTCCGTCCGGCGCTCACGGCGCACACCGTAGACGATGTCCGTCCCGCCGTTATAGAGGTCCACCATTTCTTCGATGGCGCGAGTGTCGTCCTGAAGGTCGGCATCGATGGAGACGGAGACGTCGCCATGCAGTGAAGCCCACTCCAGACCGGCCCAAAGAGCGTTCTGATGGCCCACGTTGTGAGCCAGTTTCAGCCCACACACGGCTTCATGAGCGCGGGAGTGACGCTCGATGATGCTCCACGTCGAGTCACGGCTGCCGTCGTCGACATACAGAATCTTGCCCTCGCCTATTTTGCCTCCCCGGCGCAGAGAGCCGATGACAGTGAGCAACTCCTGCGTCGTGTAGTCCAACATCTCCTGCTCATTGTAGCAGGGCACCACGATAATTAGTTTCGAGTTTTGCATTGTCAATCTTCCTTTTTTAATTCCACAAAAATAAGATATATCCTTAAAAAATCAATACTGGCCGCGGATATAAGGCAAAAAAAGCATAAGTTTGTGGCAGTGATTAAAATTCTTGATGCTATGAAACATACACTACTACTCCTGTTCATGCTCCCCACCCTGCTGTGGGCGCAAGACGATGCCAAGTATCTGGCAGGGGCCGTCCCCGTGGAAAATGGCTTTGTGACCTTCCGCCAGACGTTCAGAGCCCCCGCACTTTCACAAAAAGAACTCTATCAGTCCATACTCCTCTGGGCGACCCAGCGCTTCCAGAGCAACGACACGTTTGTCCAAAACAAGCTCATCACGCAAGACGAGGCCAGGGGCGAGCTGGGAGCCATCGGCGAGGAATTTATCGTGTTCTCATCCAACCTGCTCTCGCTTGACCGCTCGCGCATCTACTATCAGTGCCGGGTGGACTGCAAGGACGGCGAGTGCACCGTGGAGCTGAGCCGCATCCGCTACTGGTATGACGAGGCCCGTGACGGGGGCGTGCGCTACAAAGCCGAGGAAATCATCACCGACGAGAACGGACTGAACAAGAGCAAGACGAAGCTGGCACGCGTGGTGGGCAAGTTCCGCGAGAAGACCATCGACTTCAAAGACCAGCTGTTTCATGAAGTTGAAACGGCCATCGGCAAGAGTGCCGTGACGGCGGCACCCGCACCGGCTGCCCAACCTGCACAGATGGCCGTGCTGGACAACCCGAACGAAAGGGTGGTGACCATTGGCGCACCTGCCGTGCCCGCAGTGGTTGCCGTGCCGGCAGCGACCGTGCAGACGGCGCCCGCAACGCCTGCTCCTGCCGCCCAAACGAGCACGGGCATGGAGGGATTCCGCAAAATCACGCCCGAACAGATTCCGGGCAATGCCGTGAAACTCATCAGCGATGCCTTCGTCATCACGGCCGGTGACGACGAGCTGTTCAACCCCATGACCGGAGGATGGGGCGGACTGGGCAACCTCTTCAACCGCCCTGTGACCTATTGTTTCATCGACCCTGCGCGCTACACGTATGACATCATGCTGAAGAACGACACATACACCCTTTCTTTCTACACACCGGCCTACGGGGAAGCCGTCCACTACCTGGGCACGCACTCGGGGCGCGACGGCGACAAGGTGGCCGGCAGCAAGCTGACCCCCATCACGACCCCCTCGGGCAGCAAGGCCTTTGCCGAGGCATGGCTCATCATTGAATGCCGGAAAATTGCCACGCAGCTGCTCACCCCGTCGTCGGTGACCGACGAGGCCGTGAAGGCGCAACACCCGGGCAAGCAAACGCAGCTCTTCGTGGGCGAGATTATCGGTGCGTGGATGAAGTGACGCACACACCCGCGAGGCCGACGGAATGTCGCAACCAAATCAATCTTTCATCATAATTCAATCTCAAATGGACAACGCCCCCGATGCCGGCCCTCCGTGCCGACGTCGGGGGTTTTTCGTTGTGCCCGTCCGGCCACCCCGCGACAGACTGAAAACATCACGCCCGTGTTTCAGAAAAAAGACGGGCGTCTTTCTGAAAAATCATGCCCGTGTGCTCACAAAATCATGCCCGTGTTTTTGCAGAATCATGCCCGTCTACTCACCGAAACACGCCCGTGTTTTTTCATGAACATGCCCGTGTGCAGGCAAAGACACGACCGTCTGCTTGCAGAAACACGGGCATGTTTTCAGCGGCGGACATTTATGTTTACAAAAAATCACAAGAGTTTTCTTTCGGGCAGGGCCTGAAGCGTGCGCCGTGTGACGCCGGTGCACATCAGCAAAAAAGCCCCGCCGCAGGAGGAACATCGCTTGCGATGCTCTCTGCGGCGGGGCCGTTTCAGGGAAAATCTGCGGCAGGAGGCCGCGTCGTCATGCCCTCACCGAGGAGCGATGAGGGGCACGTGCTTCAGGATTTCCGGGCATACATGCGGTCGCGAATCGCCTTGATGCGGTCGTCGGAAATGTAGTCGTCATAGTTCATCATCTTGTCAATGATGCCGTTCGGGGTCAGCTCGATGATGCGGTTGGCCACGGTCGAGATGAACTCACGGTCGTGCGAGGAGAACAAGACGATGCCTTTGTAGGTCTTCAGATTATTGTTAAACGCCTGAATGGATTCGAGGTCAAGGTGATTGGTCGGTGTGTCGAGTATGAGGCAGTTGGCGTTTTTCAGCTGCATCCGGGCAATCATGCAGCGCATTTTCTCGCCTCCGGAGAGGACGTTGACGCGCTTGAGCACGTCCTCGCCCGAGAAGAGCATGCGACCGAGGAAGCCTTTCATGTAGACCTCATTGCCCTCGCCAAACTGGCTGAGCCAATCAACGAGGTTAAGGTCGCAGTTGAAAAAAGCGGTGTTGTCAAGGGGCAGATAGGCCGTCGTGATGGTGACTCCCCAGCTGTATCGCCCGGCCTGCGGGCGGCGGTTGCCGTTGATGATTTCAAAGAGGGCGGTCATGGCACGCGGGTCATGGCTGAGGAAGACAATTTTGTCGCCCTTCTCGACGGTGAAGTTGACGTCGTCAAAGAGCACGGTGCCCTCTTCCGTCTCGGCACGCAGGCCTGAGACTTCAAGAATCTGGTTGCCCGGTTCGCGTTCGGGGGTGAAGATGATGCCGGGATATTTGCGTGAGGAGGGGCGGATTTCCTCGATGTTGAGTTTTTCGAGCATCTTCTTCCGGCTGGTGGTCTGCTTGCTCTTGGCCACGTTTGCGGAGAAACGGCGGATGAACTCCTCAAGCTCCTTCTTCTTTTCCTCCGCCTTGGCGCGCTGGTTCTGCTGCTGCCGCAGGGCGAGCTGGCTGCTCTCATACCAGAAACTGTAGTTGCCGGCAAAAAGATTGACCTTGCCGAAGTCGATGTCGACGGTGTGTGTGCAGACGGAATCCAGGAAGTGCCGGTCGTGACTCACCACGAGGACGGTGTGCTCAAAGTTGCCTAAATATTCTTCCAGCCAGGCCACCGTGTCCATGTCGAGGTCGTTCGTCGGCTCGTCAAGCAGCAAATTGTCAGGCTCTCCAAAGAGTGCCTGTGCCAACATGACACGCACTTTTTCCTTTCCGCTCAGCTCTCCCATGAGCAGGGCATGCTTGTTTTCCGCAATGCCGAGGCCGCTGAGCAGGGCGGCAGCATCGCTTTCGGCGTTCCACCCGCCAAGCTCGGCAAACTTTTCCTCAAGTTCAGACACCTTCAGTCCGTCCTCATCGGTGAAGTCGGTCTTGGCATAAAGTGCGTCGCGCTGCTTCATGATGTCCCACAAAACGGTGTGTCCCATGAGCACGGTGTCGAGCACCGAATAGCTGTCCCACTTGAAGTGGTCTTGCGAAAGCACGGAAAGACGCTCGCCCGGCCCGAGGGTGACAGAGCCTTTCGTGGGCTCCAGCTCGCCGGAGATGGCCCGCAGGAATGTTGACTTACCGGCACCGTTTGCGCCGATGATGCCATAGATGTTGCCGTTGGTGAACTTCAGGTTCACGTCGTTATACAAAACCTTTTTACCAAACTGGATGGCCAAGTTCGAAACTGTAATCATACCTGTTTTTACCTTAATGATGTGTTAGCTCTTTCAAAATCGGCTGCAAAGGTAAACAAAAAACAGTGTCAAACTGACAGTCTACCGACAAATTTATCTACTTTTGCAACTTCCATGCCACAGGGCGGGCAGATGGCAAACAATTTGTAGCACGGATTCGTGTGCTTCGTGCCCGTGGAGCATGGACAATCTGATGACAATAATGAAATAAAACGATATAGACATGAATTCAACAAAAGACGAAAACATGGAAAAACAGGAAGAGAAAGTGACCGGCCAGGAAGAAGTTCAGAACAGCGAAGAGCAGTGTGAAACCGAGGCAACCGAACAGGCCGCCGAAGAACCCCGCGAACTTTCTGCAGAAGAAAAGCTGCAACAGAGCCTGGAGGAAGCCGAAAAGCGCGCAGCAGAGATTCAAGACAAATATCTCCGCTTGTCAGCCGAATTTGACAACTACCGCAAACGCACCATAAAAGAGAAGTCGGAAATCATCAAGAATGCCGCAGAAAAGACCATCACGGCCATCCTCCCGGTGCTTGACGACATGGAACGCGCCATCTCAAACATGCAGAAATCAGAAGACGCAAAGGCATGGCTTGAGGGCATGGAGCTCATCAGCAACAAGTTTCTGAAGATTCTTTCCCAGGAAGGACTGAACAAAATTGAAACAGACGGTGCCGACTTCAACACAGACTATCACGAAGCCATCGCCATGATTCCCGCCTCTGACGAGAAGCAGAAGGGCAAGGTGCTCGACTGTGTGCAGACTGGCTATAAGCTGAATGACAAAGTAATCAGACACGCCAAAGTGGCCGTCGCACAATGACATACACCAACCTCTAAAACCAAAGACGACTATGGCAGCAAAAAGAGACTATTATGAGGTGCTTGGTGTGGACAAAAGCGCCAGTGCGGAAGAGATAAAGAAAGCCTATCGCAAGAAGGCCATTCAATATCACCCGGACAAAAACCCGGGAGACAAGGAAGCGGAAGAGAAGTTCAAGGAGGCAGCCGAAGCCTATGAAGTGCTGAGCAATCCGGACAAACGTGCACGCTACGACCAGTTCGGACACGAAGGTCTGCATGGCGGTGCCGGAGGATTCAACGGAGGATTCAGCGGCGAAGGCATGTCAATGGACGACATTTTCTCGATGTTTGGCGACATCTTTGGCGGCCGCGCAGGCTTTGGCGGTTTCGGTGGTTTCGGTCGTGGAGGCTCACAAAGCGGGCAACGCAAGTTCCGCGGTTCTGACCTGCGCGTGAAAGTGAAGCTTTCGCTGAAAGACATTGCCTATGGCACAACGAAGAAGTTCAAGCTCAAAAAATATGTGCCCTGCTCCCACTGTCACGGAACGGGTGCTGAAGGTAACAGCGGGACGGAGACTTGTCCGACATGTAAAGGCAGCGGACACATTCTGCGCACCCAGCAAAGCATCTTCGGCATGATGCAGACACAGAGCGTCTGCCCGCAATGCAATGGTGAAGGACGCATCATCAAAAACAAGTGTAAAGAGTGTAGTGGCGAAGGTGTTGTCTATGGCGAAGAGGTTGTAGAAGTAAAGATTCCCGCAGGCGTGGCTGACGGCATGCAACTGTCTATGGGTGGCAAAGGCAATGCCGGCCGACACAACGGTGTGAACGGCGACCTGCTCATCCAGATTGAAGAGGAACCACATCCGGAACTCATACGCGATGAGAACGACGTGATATATAACCTTCTGCTGGATATTCCGACAGCAGCATTGGGCGGCACCGTGGAAGTGCCGACCATCGACAGCCGTGCAAAAGTCAAAATCGAACCGGGAACACAGCCGGGCAAGGTGCTCCGTCTGCGTGGCAAAGGTCTTCCCAGCGTGAATGGATACGGCACAGGTGACCTGCTCATCAATATAAGTGTCTACATTCCGGAGTCACTCTCACGCGACGAAAAGAATACAATCGAATCTTTCAAAGAGTCATCTAACTTTAAGCCTAACCCGAGCATCAAGGAGAAGATTTTCCATAAATTCAGAAACTTCTTCGACTAAGCCCAAGCAAACCGACATAAAGAAAGCCGGACGCAAGCCCCACAAGGTTTCCGCCCGGCTTTTTTACATTCCAAAAGTGTCAATCCAAGTGGAACACCTCTTCCATCTCGGCCCACCATTCACCCGGAGCGCGAGTGTCAAGAGGCACCTGACAAGGCTCACAGAATGTCCACCAACGCTGCGTCTCAGGGTCGGCAGCCATCTTGGCCATATCGGCAGCATAGTCCGTACCGGTGTACTCATAGTAACTAAACAAATAACCATCCTTGTAATAAATGCTGTAGTTCTCCAGATGACATTCCTTTATCATCTTCTTCACCGACTCCCACACATTGGCATGCAAACGTTTGTATTCTTCCAGTTTACCGGGAGCCACTTTGATTACACTTCCGTAGCGTTTCATTTTCATTCGATTTTTAAGGTTAACGCAGGCGAATATAGTCTCCGACGTTGGGGACATAGTCTTCGCCCTTCTTATTCATTTTATATAAATTCTTCAGTTTGATTCCATACGTTTGAGCTATCGTATACATCGAATCACCGGCCTTGACACGGTGGATGATGTGTGGCTTGGGGGCCTTACGGTGTTTTTCTTCCAAGTAAATAATGTCACCTGCACGGAAACAATAATCTTTGTACAAATCATTATACTTGCGAAGTTTACGCTTTGAAATCTCGAACTCATTGGATAATGATTCAAAAGTGTCACCGTCACGGCCAATGACGTATATCAAGCCATTGGCCGTGTACACTTCATGGACAGTCATCACAGGATTGTCATACTTGTAACGACCTTTCTTCGTGTCCAGTTTGTTGAGATCATAGAGTTCAATAATGTTTATCAGCTGGTCTGCATAATGCGGATTCGTGGCATATCCGGCCTTTTTTAATCCTCGGGCCCAACCTTTATAATCAGTCTTCTTCAATTTGAAAAGAAACGAATAACGTCCGCGAGTGGTTAAGAACCGCGAATGATCCTCGTATGATTCACGCACGTTCTTATAGGCACGGAAACATTCTCCTCGAGCATCATCGTCATAATACACAGTGCGACCAGACCATGTGCCGCCACATTTAATGCCAAAATGATTATTTGAACGGCGAGCCAGCTCACTCTTTCCGGCACCACTCTCCAATAGACCCTGGGCCATGGTAATACTGGCGGGTATATGATAGCGTTTCATTTGTTCAATGGCCAAATCCTTATATTTCCGTATATAGCTCTCATATGCTTTCGTGCGAGTCTGCCCAAAGGTAAACACTGTAAGCATAAGACCCACCAACAACAAATGCCACCGGAATATATTTGTCATAAACACCTATTTTATCTTGATAAGTTTCACAAAGATAAGTTTTTTGCATACACCGGAAAGTCTTTCCACATATATTTTTCGGGAGAATGCAACATCTCTATAAAGTTTTTGCTTAGTTTTGCGAGAACCCCAAACATTAAAATCACCTTGCCATGACTGAACGAATATTGACCTGCCACATCTACGAATCAATGTATGACTCTTTGTCGGAGTGCAACAAGGCACTGATAGATCATGCCATAGAAGCATCCAGACAAGCCTATGCCCCTTATTCCCACTTTCATGTCGGAGCAGCAGCACGGTTGCAGGACGGACAAATCTTCACCGGGAACAATCAGGAAAATGCAGCCTATCCTTCCGGACTCTGTGCTGAACGTGTCGCTCTGTTTACCGCTCATGCACAACAACCACATACTCCTGTCACCACCTTAGCCATTGCCGCATATGACGAACGAGACGCTTGCTTTCATCTGGCATCCCCTTGTGGAGCTTGCCGCCAAGTAATGTCTGAGTTTCAACAACAAACAAACACTCCCATAACCTTATTATTATACAGTTCCCAAAAGGTGCTCATTATCAATGACGCCCGAGAGCTCCTTCCTCTTGCCTTTGATTTTTAGTTTCATTCGTGAAAGGGCACTTCGTTTCCTAATTATACAAAGAAAGGAGGCATCTTCGAAGATTTCTTACTTCCTCAAAAATGCCTCCCTTCATATAGGAGAAAAACAAGAATATTTATTACTCGTTCAGCAAGTGCATCGTATCACTGGCAATCATCATCTCTTCATCTGTCGGAATGACAACTACCTTTACTCGTGAATCAGCAGTAGAAATGACAGCCTCATCGCCATGAACAGTCTTATTGAGTTCCTTGTCGAGTTTGACACCCATAAAATCCAAGCCCTCACATGCTTTTTCACGGCAGATTTCATCATTCTCACCCACACCACCAGTAAACACGATGATGTCAGCACCACCTAAAGCCGCAGCATAAGTACCTATATATTTGCGCAAACGATAGAAATACATGTTCAAAGCCAACTCGGCTTTCTTATTGCCGGAATTAGCAGAAGCATGCACCTCGCGCATATCGGATGATGCACCAGAAACACCCAGCACACCAGACTTTTTATTGAGCAGGTTTGACACTCCTGTAGCGTTCAAGCCTTCTTTCTCCATGATAAAAGTCACGGCTCCGGCGTCAATGTCACCACTTCGTGTGCCCATAACCAAACCTTCAAGAGGAGTCAGTCCCATGCTGGTGTCCACACATTTACCGTCCTTAATGGCAGATACGGAACCACCGTTTCCCACGTGACAAGTGATAATGCGTGTGCCTTCAGGCTTGATGCCCAGAAACTCACAGACACGTTTTGACACATAACGATGAGATGTTCCATGGAAGCCATAACGACGGATGCCATATTTTTCATACAATTCATAAGGAATGGCATACATATAAGCATAGTCCGGCATCGTCTGATGAAAAGCCGTGTCAAACACGCCTACCTGCGGAACGTTGGGAAGCAAAGCAGAAACAGCCGCCACACCTTTCAAGTTTGCAGGATTGTGGAGCGGAGCCAAGTCATTGCAAGCGTTGATGGCATCAAGTGCTTCTTTGTTCAGAATAACAGATTCGCTGAAACGTTCACCACCATGCACGATGCGGTGTCCCACAGCACCCAGCTCGTTGAGTGACTTCAAAGCACCATATTTCTCACTGGTCAAAGTCTGGAAAATGAACTCCACACCCACAGTGTGTTCAGGAATGTCTTTTTCAAGAATAACTTTCTCACCACTTGGCAACGTCAGTTTCAGGAACGAGCCTTTCAAACCAATCTTTTCAATGCCACCCTGCGCCAAAACAGCCTTGGTAGTCATGTCAAACAGCTTGTATTTGATGGATGAACTACCACAATTCAATACCAATATCTTCATAACTTTTTCTTTAAATTCGTATGATTACTGTTTCTTTGCAGCAATGGCCTGATTGGCAGTGATGGCTATCATCTTGTAGACATCATCAACAGAGCAGCCACGTGACAAGTCGTTCACCGGACGGGCGATGCCCTGGAGAATCGGACCAATCGCGTCAGCATTACCCAAACGCTGAACCAGTTTATAAGCAATGTTGCCTACCTCAAGACTCGGGAATACCAGCACATTTGCATGACCGGCAATTTCTGAACCCGGAGCCTTGCTTGCACCAACTGAAGGCACAAGGGCAGCATCTGCCTGCAACTCACCATCTATCTTCAATGACGGATCCAACTCTTTAGCCAGACGCAATGCTTCCACAACCTTATCCACAACCTCATGTTTAGCAGAGCCTTTCGTCGAGAAACTGAGCATGGCCACACGTGGATCGGTAAATCCTGCCACAGCTTGAGCCGTACGAGCAGTGCAGACTGCAATTTGGGCCAGTTGGTCGGCTTCCGGCACGGGCGTTACAGCCACATCACCAACAACAAGAACACCGTTTTCTCCATATTGCGGAGTCTTGGTGAGCAACAGCATGGCACCCGACACGCAAGTAATGCCAGGAGCTGTCTTAATGATTTGCAATGCCGGACGAAGCACATTACCAGTCGTGTTGCGTGCGCCTGCCAACTGACCATCAGCATCACCAGACTTGATAATCAAGCAACCCAAATAGAGCGGGTCAAGCACCAATTTGCGAGCTTCCTCAATTGTCATGCCTTTTTTCTTGCGAAGCTCACATAACAGTTGGGCATACTCTTCTTTCTTTGGATGGTTCTCCGGATCGATAATGGTGGCTTTATCAATATGTTTCAAACCAAGTTTTTGAGCAAGAGCGTTGATTTCAGCCGGATTTCCCAAGATAATAAGATTGGCCACACCTTCTGCCAATGCACGGTCGGCTGCCGTCAAAGTACGTTCTTCTGTTCCCTCGGGGAGAACAATGCGCTGTGGATTAGCTTTCGCACGCGCAATAATTTCACTAATTAAATCCATGGTAGTATGTAATTAAAAGTTGTTCTTTTAAACAAGTTTGTTTTTCACTACTGCAAAAATACTTATTTAATGTCATACTAACATTGCAAGAACTATTCATTTTTTATAGACATAGGACGAAAAAAAATATGTTTGATAGCATTCTTTTCTTGAATCTGCCCAACCTTTGTGCCATTCATATTTTTTAATTCCTATTCTTATAGGATTCCATTCAAAGATATTTCCATCCAAGACAAGGCGAATGGCGCAAGCATACACCTTAACAAGAAACCGTCGCAACTGTGAAAATTAGACAACCTGCGGGGCTTCATATATGTGCGTTTTCGGGGTATTAAGGCTAGCCAACCTTACCCTGGATTCGGCGCTCGGCTACCTTAGACTCCGCCCGTGCCTACCCTAGAGGACGCTCAGACAGGGGTTTTTATAGGGATTGTATACCAGATGCCCCCAGAATATTTTTTCCATAGCAGTAATATTGTGTTGCTTGATTATTTTGTTGGTGCCAGGAATATTCTTTTCACCCCCACATAGTCCAGAAATCTATTATATGCCGTTCATCACGATTTTCTACGTTTTTGAAACAGCGTCCCAATCCAATAACACAAACAATGATGACAATCAGCCACAATGCTTTTTGGTTACGTCCGCCACTTTTTTGTCCAAAGGAGGTGGTGTCACAGGCTGATTCGTTTCCTCTTGCTCAATTTGCCGTAATTCCAATCTTAGAAAAAGAGCTATTCCCTTTTTTATCCACATAACCCCATTTATCACCAATTCTAACAGGTGCCAATCCTTCTGAAAAA
>CAZOKL010000067.1:7497-12683 GCA_964580305.1 uncultured Bacteroides sp. | reverse complement strand
GTTGCGCTTAGTTGGCCTTCTTAATAAATTGGCGTCGATACCAAACAAAGCCCAGCAGGGCGGCCAATACCACACCGATGCTATTTGCCAGAAAGTCGAACCAATCGCCCGAACGGGTCTCGGTGCAGTAGGCTTGTAACAATTCGATGACGCCGCTCATCACGATGGGCAGCAGGATGACTCCCACGCAGAGCCTCGAATAGCGGATGTGTGAATGGCTGCGCAAGTATTCAATCCAGAGACTGGAAGCAAGTGTAAAATACATAACGATGTGTACCCATTTGTCCATGAACGGCACGTCATCGACCGGAGTTTCGGGCACACGGATGAAACTTGCCAAAAGGATTGCTGCAATGAGCAGCCACGATACAACGTAGCGCGATATCAATCGGAACATGGTCTACTAATTCGTTTGGTTTACATGGCAAAAGTATAAATTCTCTGTATATTTGCGCGCCTTTTTACCTTAAAAAATAATCACCGATGTGGAAAGATTTCTTTTACTTTTCCCTTGCTGAACGGCGGCTTCTCACTGTGCTTCTGGTGTTGACTGCAGTGTTGTCTGTGTCGCTATTGGCATACAGGAATTATGCTTCACAGTCGTCCGCAGATGCCGAAGATGAGGATTTGAAGGCTTTCCGTGTGTCGGTGGAGAAGGCCGACAGCCTCCGGCGACAAGGGCGACATGTGACCTCCGCCCGCCTCGATGAAAAGCCGGCTGCCCTGTTTCCATTTGACCCAAACACGGCCGATTCTGTCCGACTGACGCAGCTGGGATTGTCCGGTTTTGTTGTGCGAAACATTTTGAAATATCGTGCCCGGGGCGGCGTCTTCCGCACACCGGAGTCTCTTGCCAAAATTTATGGTCTTTCGACGGACGAATATCACCGTCTGCTTCCCTACATCCGCATTCAACAGGAAAAGCCTGTCAGCCGGACACCTCCTCCCCGAACCGCTGAGCGTGCACTCCCTTTGGTGAAGTCTGCTCCCGCACGTGTGCAAAAGTATGCCGAGGGAACGGTGGTAGATCTTAATGATGTTGATACTGCCGGACTGAAACGCGTTCCGGGCATCGGGCAGGTGCGGGCAGCCCGGATTGTGGCCTACCGTCAACGGCTGGGAGGATATTATGCCGTGAGCCAGTTGTCCGAAATAAAGGGATTGCCCGACAGTGTGGCTCGCTGGTTCACGGTCGGGCAGTCGCCAGTGAAGTCGCTTCGTATCAATCGCTGGGATGTGGAACGTCTGCGCAGGCATCCTTACCTGAATTTTTATCAGGCGAAAGTCATCGTGGAACACCGTCACAAGTATGGACGGATTGATTCGCTTGCCCAACTGTCGCTCTACAAGGAATTCACAGAGAAAGACCTGGAACGTCTGCACCACTATGTCAGTTTTGATTAATGCCGAGAAACTGAGTAATAATCACCGATAATAGAAACCCGTCTGAATTGTCCCTTCACGGGGTGTTTGGGCGGAAAGGAGGGTAGCCGAGGACGGAAAGGAAGGCAGCCGAACGCCGAAAGGAGACTAAGGTCGGGCCGAAAGGAGGCCTACGTCTGCCACCTTCCCGGGCGGGTACTGAAGGCATAAAAAAATGAGTGCAGCCACGACCGGTCATCATCACTGCACTCATACAATATTGCACAAGCTACGAACTGTTACAGAGCCTCAAGCATACGTTTCAGCACGACTGTTGCCGAGATTTCACGGTTTGCCGCTTCCGGAATGACAATGGATTGCGGACTTTCAATGACATCGTCAGTCACAATCATGTTGCGGCGCACAGGCAGGCAATGCATGAAGTAGGCATTGTTTGTCACTGCCATCTGGCGGTCGCTCACCGTCCAGTTCCGGTCGGTGCTCAGCACTTTTCCGTAGTTGTCGCCGCTGTAGGCCGCCCAGCTCTTGGCATAGACGAAGTCGGCACCTTCGAAGGCCTTCATCTGGTCATATTCCACACGGGCATGCCCCACGAACTCCGGAGCCAGTTCATAACCTTCGGGATGGGTGATGACAAACTCATAGTTCGTGGCATTCATCCATTCTGCAAACGAGTTGGGCACAGCCTGAGGCAGGGGGCGCGGATGCGGGGCCCACGTCATGACCACCTTCGGGCGTGCTGTTTTTTTGTATTCCTCAATGGTGATTAAGTCAGCAAAGCTCTGAAGCGGATGCCGTGTGGCAGCTTCCATGGAAAACACCGGACGACCGGAGTATTTGATGAACTGATTCAGGATGACCTCGTTGTAGTCGTCCTCACGACGTTCAAAGCGGGCGAACGAGCGCACTCCGATGAGGTCGCAGTAGCAGCCCATCACGGGGATGGCTTCGAGCAGGTGTTCCGGTTTGTCGCCGTCCATCACCACACCACGCTCTGTCTCCAGTTTCCAGGCTCCCTGGTTGATGTCGAGCACAATGACATTCATGCCCAAGTTGAGAGCGGCTTTTTGGGTGCTGAGTCGGGTGCGCAGGCTGCTGTTGAAGAAAATCATCAGAAGCGTCTTGTTGCGTCCCAATTCCACATATTTGAAGCGGTCTTTCTTTATCTCCATCGCTTCGCGAAGGGCATCTTCCAAGTTGCCCAAATCATGTACGCAAGTAAAGTTTCTCATATGGATAATGTTTTTGGTTTGTGACTATTATTTATAATATAAGAGTGTTAAGGCAGACGAACTTGTCCGTTGCCACGGATAATCCATTTGTAGGTGGTGAGCGCTTCCAGCCCCATCGGCCCCCGGGCATGCATCTTCTGTGTGCTGATGCCTATTTCCGCGCCTAATCCGAACTGCGCCCCGTCGGTGAATGCTGTCGACGCGTTGGTGTAGACACAGGCAGCGTCCACGTCACGAATGAAACGCTCGGCCACTTCGGCATCTTCTGTCACAATGCATTCGCTGTGTTTGGAACTATAGCGGCGGATGTGAGCCAAGGCCTCATCCGGTGACCCCACGGTGCGTATGGCCATTTTGTAGTCCAGAAACTCCGTGCCGAAACTGTCAGCTGTGGCCGGACGGAGCAGGTCAGCCGGATAGCTCCCGGCCAATGCCTGGTGAGCCTCTGTATCTGCATAGATAATCACACGGCTGTCGGCCAACGCTTTGCACAGCATCGGAAGGTCGGCCAAACGTTTGCGGTGTATGAGCAGGCAGTCGAGTGCATTGCACACGCTCACGCGTCGCGTCTTGGCATTATTTATGACAGCTGCCCCTTTCTGCACGTCACCTGCACAGTCGAAATATGTGTGACAGACACCCGCTCCTGTTTCGATGACAGGAACCGTGGCATGTTCACGCACATGGCGGATGAGGCCGGCACTTCCCCGGGGGATGAGCAGGTCTACGTAGTCATTGGCCCGGAGCAACTCATCGCTACTTTCATGGCCGGCAGGAAGCAGTGTGACAATGTGCGGATTCAACCCCAGGCGTTGCAACGTGTCTTGGATGAGGCTCACACCGGCTTCGTTGGACGCCTGTGCGTCACTACCACCCTTCAGCACGCAAGCACTACCCGCCTTCAGGCAGAGGGCAAACACGTCAAACGTCACATTCGGCCGGGCCTCATAGATAACCCCGATGACTCCGAACGGCACACTCACGCGGCTGATGTCCAATCCATTCGGCCGCACGTCGTGTTGGAGCACACGCCCGAGCGGAGAAGGAAGCGTAGCGACATGGCACATGTCGTCAGCAATGCCGAGCAGGCGTTCCTCCGTGAGTTTCAGACGGTCGAATTTCGGGTCGTCTGCGTTCATGCGCGACAAGTCTTCCCGGTTGGCTGCAAGCAGTTTTTCCATCTGCGTTCGGATGCCTTCGGCCACACTTCGGAGGGAGTCGTTGATGGTTTGTTCATCCAGCGACGTGAGAGTCGAGGCTGCTTTCTGTGCAGCGTCGAGTAGTGTAGAGATACTCATAATTCAGGTGTTGGTTTTAGGATGTTCGTTCGATGTATAGAAAATCATAGTGCACCACGGCTTTCTTTCCCCGGCAACCCATCTCGGTGCGTATGCTGTCAGCATTGCTGTTCACCTTGCCGATGCCGATGTGCCGGCCGTCATGTCCCGTGATGCGCACCAGGTCGTCTTCCTCAAAGTCTCCTTCAAGTTTGGTGATTCCCAACGGGAGAATGCTGGCCACTTGTCCCTCCAGCAAGCGGTGGGTTGTTTCTTCGTTGAGCCGGATTTCTCCTTTACAGAAATCGTCGCTGTGAGCAATCCATTTTTTAACGCTCGATGCCGCTCTCGGCGAAGGGATGAAGCGCGTGCATGGAGTCGATGGCAGGTCGAAAAGGTCGGGAAGTATGTTTTCACGTTTGCCGTTAGCTATCCACACAGCGATGCCTTCTGCTGCGACCTTGCGTGCGATGCGTGTTTTGGTGGACATGCCACCACGACCGAAGCCTGACCTCTCTTTACGGATAAAGGTCGAAAGGTCGTCCGTCGGGGTCACTTCGCTTATCAGTTCGGCGTCGGGGTCGGAAGGCAATCCGGTGTAAATGCCGTCAACATTGCTCAGGATGATGAGCACGCCGACATCCATCATCGTGGCGATGAGGCCGGAAAGTTCGTCATTGTCGGTAAACATCAGTTCGGTGACGGAAATCGTGTCGTTCTCATTCACAATGGGTAATACGCCGTTGCGAAGCATTACTTCCATGCAAGCACGCTGATTCAGATAGTGACGGCGTGTGGCAAAGCTTTCTTTTGTGGTAAGCACCTGTCCCACAGGGATGCCGTGTTCGCGAAAAAGCTCATAGTAACGGTTGATGAGTTTTGCCTGTCCCACGGCTGAGAACAGTTGCCGTTCCTCCACGCTGTCGAGTCGGCCAGTCGGATGAAGCTCACTGCGTCCGGCCGCCACAGCACCGGAAGAGATGAGTATTACTTCTGTGCCACGCTTGCGCAAAGTGGCTATTTGGTCGATGAGTGCCGACATGCGGGTCACGTCAAGTGTACCGTCCGGTCGCGTCAAGACGTTGCTTCCCACTTTGACTGCGATGCGTGTGTAGCTGTTCTTCATGCATGTTACATTTATATAGTGTTAAGGCAAATGTAGAAAGATTTGTCGTGTTATGATGCACAAAAGTTGCTTTTTGTATAAGATTGGCTCTTATTCCTTGAAATATTGAATAAATATGTAGATAATATAGGAATCAAAGTTCCCTTGGAAGAAGTTTGCCCGTTCACG
>CAZOKL010000067.1:3675-7397 GCA_964580305.1 uncultured Bacteroides sp. | reverse complement strand
TTATCTGCTGGCTTTCCAATCGGAATTTTAGCGAGAAAGTCTGTAGATTTTTTGTGGATTCATGAAAAAGGCCTACCTTTGCGGGCGATTTTAAAGAAATGTATTATTAACTAATTATTAGACACACATGAATCAATACGAAACCGTTTTCATTTTAACTCCCGTTTTATCTGACGTACAGATGAAGGAAGCGGTAGAAAAATTCAAAGGTATTCTTTCTGCCGAAGGGGCTGAGATTATCAATGAAGAAAGCTGGGGATTGAAGAAATTGGCTTATCCCATCGAAAAGAAGTCAACCGGCTTTTATCAGTTAATCGAATTCAAAGCAGAACCGACTGTAATCGCAAAACTTGAAGTGAACTACCGTCGTGACGAGCGCGTGATTCGTTATCTGACCACTAAGTTAGACAAACACGCCATCGAATATGCTGCAAAAAGAAGAAGTTTAAAATCAACTAAAAAGGAGGACTAATCATGGCACAACAACAATCTGAAATTCGATATTTGACACCCCCTTCGGTGGATGTAAAGAAGAAAAAATACTGTCGTTTCAAGAAGGCTGGTATTAAGTATATTGACTACAAAGATCCTGAATTCTTAAAGAAATTCCTGAACGAGCAAGGCAAGATTTTGCCTCGTCGTATCACTGGTACTTCACTAAAATATCAGAGAAGAGTTGCTCAAGCTGTGAAAAGAGCTCGTCACTTGGCATTACTTCCATTTGTAACTGACATGATGAAATAAAATAAGGAGGAATTTGTATGGAGATTATTTTGAAAGAAGACGTTGCAAACTTGGGTTACAAGAACGATATTGTAACAGTGAAATCAGGTTACGGTCGTAACTATCTTATTCCTACCGGTAAAGCTGTCATCGCGTCTCCGGCTGCTAAAAAGATGTTGGCTGAAGAATTGAAACAGCGTGCTCACAAACTTGAGAAAATCAAGAAAGATGCAGAAGAATTGGCTGCTCAGTTGACTGGCGTATCTTTGAAGATTGCCACCAAGGTCAGCTCGACTGGCACTATTTTCGGTTCTGTTGGTAGCATTCAGATTGCAGAAGAACTTGAGAAGTTAGGTCACAAGATTGACAGAAAGACTATCATTGTGAAAGACACGGTAAAAGAAGTTGGTTCTTACAAAGCTGTCGTAAAACTTCACAAGGAGGTTTCTGTCGAAATTCCGTTTGAGGTAGTGGCTGAAGAAGCTTAATAAACATATTAAAGTTAAATAGGGAAAGACCGACCCAAAAGAGATTTTGTGGTCGGTCTCTTTTTTTAATTACACCAAAAGGTTGTGCCGTAATATCAATCTTATAAAACCTAACCTAATATACTTTAGACTAGCTATAAGTCTTATAGATTAATACCATCACACCATATTCCATTTAAGCACGGCGCATTTAGCAACAATTTCATAAAAAAACATAAGTATCAATCCCAATAAGGTCATTTAGTAATGCTTGAAATTTGTTTTCTAAACACTACTATGTATTTTTGTGACCCAACGAAAGCAACAGAACTATTGAAGCACAAAAAAGGAAAGCTATTACATGAAAATCAAATTCACAAAAATGCACGGAGCAGGCAATGACTACGTTTATGTCAATACCCTGCAATACCCCATCGAACAACCGGAAGAGACAGCCATCAAATGGAGCCAACCACATACGGGCATCGGCAGCGACGGACTCGTACTCATCGGTGCCTCAGACAAGGGCGATTTCAGCATGCGCATATTTAATGCAGACGGCTCGGAAGCCAAGATGTGCGGAAATGCCAGCCGCTGCATCGGCAAATATCTTTATGAATATGGACTGACCGACAAGACGAATATCGCACTCGACACACTGTCGGGCATCAAACACCTGCAACTTGATGTGGACGAGAACCACCATACGGTGCAGTCGGTCACCGTTGATATGGGTGTCCCGACAGACATACACTGCGTGAAGCTGGGCGACGGCTTCGAACCCTACGCCGAGGGCATAGCCGTGTCGATGGGAAACCCGCATCTGGTGATTTTTGTGGACGACGTCATGCAAGTGGACTTGGCCGGCATCGGGCCTCGATTGGAACACCACCCACTCTTCCCCGACCGGGTCAACGTGGAGTTTGCCCAAGTCATCGACGAGGGACACATCCGCATGAGGGTGTGGGAACGCGGCTCGGGCATCACTCAGGCCTGCGGCACGGGAGCCTGCGCAACAGCTGCCGCCGCCTGCCACAGCAGCCGATGCGGACGCACCGTTGACGTCACCATGGATGGAGGCACACTCCGACTCTGCTGGAACGGGAACGAGGGCGACGGACACATGCTCATGACAGGACCCGCCACGAAGGTCTTCGACGGAGAAATCGAACTATAACTCACGATATAACAAACTCTGAATCTTATGGCATTAGTAAACGAACACTTCTTGAAACTCTCGGGAAACTACCTGTTTTCCGACATAGCCAAACGAGTAAACTCCTTCAAAGTGACCCACCCGCGGCAACAAGTGATTTCACTGGGCATCGGCGACGTCACACGCCCGCTGCCACCGGCCTGCATCGAGGCCATGCACCGCGCTGTGGACGAAATGGCCGATGCGCGCACGTTTCACGGATATGGGCCGGAACAGGGCTACGACTTCCTCATCGAAGCCATCATCAAGCATGACTTCCAGCCACGCGGCATCAGCCTCAGCCCCTCGGAAGTTTTCATCAGCGACGGCGCCAAGAGTGACACGGGAAACATCGGCGAACTGCTGCGGTGGGACAACAGCATGGGCATCACCGACCCGGTTTATCCGGTCTACGTCGACAGCAACATCATGTGCGGGCGCTCGGGAATGCTTGACGAGAGCGGAAAGTGGAGCAACGTCACCTATCTCCCGGGGACGGCTGACAACGGATTCATCCCCGACATCCCCGACCACCGCGTCGACCTCCTCTACCTTTGCTACCCGAACAACCCCACGGGCATGACCCTCACCCACGAACAGTTGAAACGGTGGGTGGACTACGCGTTGGCCAACGACACGCTCATCGTTTTCGATGCCGCCTATGAAGCGTATATCACCGAACCCAACGTCCCCCACTCCATCTACGAGATACGCGGTGCAAAGAAAGTGGCCATTGAAATACGAAGCTTCTCCAAGACAGCGGGATTCACCGGCGTGCGTTGCGGCTACACCATCGTGCCCAAAGAGGTGACAGCAACCGACCTTGAAGGGCGACGCATCCCGCTCAACCCCCTGTGGAACCGCCGCCAGTGCACGAAGTTCAACGGCACGAGCTACATCACACAGCGCGGGGCCGAGGCCGTGTTCACCCCCGAGGGACAGGCCCAGGTGCGCGAGACCATCTCCTACTACATGGAGAATGCACGCCTGCTGCGCGAGGGACTCACCGACATGGGGCTCACCGTCTATGGCGGTGTGAATGCTCCCTACATCTGGGTCAAGACACCCGGCGAGGCCACCTCGTGGAAGTTCTTCGACAAGCTCCTCTATGAAGCCGGAGTCGTCACCACACCCGGAGTCGGATTCGGTCCCAGCGGGGAGGGTTACATCCGCCTCACCGCATTCGGGCAGCGTGAGAACTGTGAAGAGGCGCTGCGCCGCATCCGTACCTGCCTGTAAGACATTGAAATAAACCCTTATTATTTATTACGTACGCGGCCCTCCGTGCATGAGCCTGAACACACAGGACATGTGCGGAGGGCTTTTTTGTGCACATC
>CAZOKL010000067.1:0-3575 GCA_964580305.1 uncultured Bacteroides sp. | reverse complement strand
GGTTGGGGGCACGGGTGAGCGCATAGGAATCATCCCCAATGATTGTGGGAATCAATGCCAATGATTGTATGAATCATCCCCAATGATTGTAGGAATCAATGCCAATGATTGTATAGGGGTCCTTCGTGGGGTCTACCGACGTTCCACCGTGGGTCCCCAAGGGGGTGTACGCGTAGACACCCCGAAGGGTGCACGAGTGCCCCTCCGGGGTGTTGTATGAGTGGAAGAAAGATGGATGCTGCGGCCTACGGGTGCTGCTTGTGTGCGCAGTCGCTGCAGAGGCCTTTAATGACGTAGTTGATGCTGTGCATGGTGAACCCTCCGGGGAGGGTGACGTGGGGGATGTGTATCTGTTTGAAGCAGAACGTGCGGTGGCATGCCTCGCAATAGAAGTGCGTGTGCAGGTCGTCCACCTCGCAGTTGCACTCGTTGCTGCAAAGGGCATACTTCAGTGAGCCAGAACCGTCGTCAATGGCATGGATGAGGTGGTGACCCAGGAAGAGGGTCAAGGTGCGGAAGAGGGTGGACTTGTCCACCGTCACGAGGCGGTCTTCAAGGTCGAGCAGGGAGTAGGCGCGGTCGGCCCGCGCAAGCTCCTTCAGCACCATCAGGCGGATGGCCGTCGGCTTGACCTCGCGTTGTGCAAGGAGCTTCAGGTAGAGGTCTTCTTGGGGCATACTCATCGGTCAGATTGGTTTGTCAGTTGGATGCGCAGGGCGTTGCCGATGGCCAGCATGGCGACTCCCACGTCGGCAAAGACGGCGGCCCAAAGGTTGGCCATGCCCAGTGTCCCGAGGGCAAGGATGATGAGCTTCACGGTGAGGGCAAACGTGATGTTCTGCCAGACAATCTGGCGGGTGCGCTGTCCCAGGTGGATGGCTGTCGCCACTTTCGATGGCTGGTCTGTCTGGATGACCACGTCGGCCGTCTCAATGGCAGCGTCACTGCCCATCCTCCCCATCGCAATGCCCACGTCGGCGAGGGCCAGCACGGGGGCGTCGTTCATGCCGTCGCCGACGAATGCCGTGCGTCGCCCTTCATCTTTCAGGGCCTTCAGGTGCTCGACCTTTCCTTCGGGCATCAGGTTTCCACAGGCACGGGTGATGCCGAGCTGCCGTGCCAACCGGCTGACGATGCCCTGGCGGTCGCCCGAAAGCACCTCGATGTGGCCGATGCCAGCGTCATGCAGGCGGGTGATGGCCTCTGCGCTGTCGGGCTTCACGACGTCTGAGAGCACAAGGCAGCCGGCATACTGCCCGTCGACGGCACAGAGCACCGCTGTCTCCTCAATGGCCTCCACGGCGGGAGGCAGGCCGATGCCCTCGTGCTGCATCAGGCGGCTGTTTCCTGCCAGGCAGACGTGCCCGTCGGGCGAGAGCGCACGCATCCCCAGCCCGCTGAGTTCTTCCTCATGGCTGAAGGTCTGCAAGGACAGTCTGCGTGCTTTTGCCTCGCGCACAACGGCTTGCCCGATGGGGTGATTGCTGTGAAGCTCCATCGATGCTGCCAGTGCCAGCAGTTCGTCGGGCGCGAGGGAGGCCGGCTGCACGTCGCTCACCTCAAACCTCCCCTGCGTGAGTGTGCCCGTTTTGTCAAACACCACGGTGTCCACCCGGGTGATGGCGTCAAGATAGTTGCCACCCTTGAAGAGTATGCCCTGCCGTGATGCCGCGCCAATGCCCCCGAAGTAACCGAGGGGGATGCTGACCACCAACGCGCAGGGGCAGGAGATGACAAGGAAGACGAGTCCCCGATAGAGCCAGTCGTCAAACACATAGCTGAACGAGGGACTGAAGAGACTATATATATAAGGTATAATCACCACCAACGCCGCCAACCCCGTGACGACGGGCGTGTAGACGCGTGCGAACTTGCGTATGAAGAGTTCGGCAGGTGCCTTCCGTTCGGCCGCATCCTCCACCAGGGCAAGGATGCGCGCCAAGGCACTCTCGTTCGCCGGTCGGGTGACGCGCATCTGCACGACGGTGTCTGAGGCAATCATGCCGGCCAGCACCTCGCCATCCCGCTCGATGAGCCGTGGCACACTCTCGCCTGTCAGTGCAGCCGTGTCAAAGGTGGCATGCAGTGTGAGCAGCACACCGTCAAGCGGTACACGCTCTCCGGGGTGCACCTCCAGCACATCTCCCGGGCACACTGTGTCGGGAGCGACCTCCTCCGTTGTCTGTCCGCCGCGCACGACCCGTGCCACCTCGGGACGGACATCGAGCAGGGCACGGATGTGTCCGCGCGCACGGCTCACAGCCCCATCCTGCATCTTCTCGCCCACGGCATAGAAAAGCATAACGGCCACCCCCTCCGGGTATTCACCGATGTAGAATGCACCGATGGAGGCCAAGGCCATCAGGGTAAACTCATTAAAGAACTCACGCTTGCATAGGCACTCCCAGGCCTCTTTCAGCACCGGCACTCCCACGGGGAGGAAAGCCACAAGGAAACAGGCCAGTTGCACCCCGCTGCTACGGAACATTTCAACCTCCTCGGCGCGCAAGGCGATTCCGCCCATGAGCAACACGAAGGAGATGATTTCAGCAACATATCTTTTCATAACACATGATTATATTTACTCTTTACGCCAGCAAAGGTAGCAGAAAGAACATGCAACTTGATTGCAAACAGAAATATTGTGCGTAATTTTGGCTTTCAATTAAAAACAAGAAGCACAATGGAACACAACCGAAAGAAACCCTATGCGGCAGGAGTCGACATAGGCGGCACGAACACCGTGTTTGGCATCGTGGACAAGCAGGGACATATCCTCTCGCATGACAACATCAAGACGAAAGACTATCCCGACATTGACACCTACGTCGACACCGTGGCCGAGCACCTGCGCAGCCTCATTGAAGCCGCAGGCGGAACCGAACTCATAAACGGCATTGGCGTAGATGCCCCCAATGGGAACTACTACACGGGTCGAATCGAATTAGCCCCCAATCTGCCATGGAAAGGCTTTATCCCCTTGGCCCGCATGCTCCAGGAGCGTATGAACCTCCCCGTAACACTGACCAACGACGCCAATGCCGCGGCCATAGGCGAGATGACTTATGGTGTGGCACGCGACATGAAAGACTTCATCATGATTACTCTGGGCACGGGCGTGGGCAGCGGCATCGTCATCAATGGCCAACTGGTGTATGGGCACGATGGTTTTGCTGGAGAGCTCGGCCATGTCATCGTGCGCCGCAACGGACGTCTCTGCGGTTGCGGACGTCGAGGTTGCCTAGAAACTTACTGCTCGGCTACGGGCATCGTGCAGACAGTGCATGAGGTACTCTCCTCGACCAACACCCCAAGTCCGTTACGCAGTATACCGCTGGACAAGGTGACCTCAAAAGACATCTATGATGCGGCCGAACAAGGTGACAAACTGGCACTTGAGATATTCCATTTCACAGGTACGGTGCTGGGCGAAGCCTTTGCCGATTTCATCGCTTTCTCCAGCCCTGAGGCCATTGTGCTCTTCGGAGGGTTGGCCAAAGCGGGCAAATACATCACGACACCTATCCGCGAAGCGATGGAAGCCAATGTCATGAACATCTACAAAGGAAAAACAC
>CAZOKL010000066.1:0-12779 GCA_964580305.1 uncultured Bacteroides sp. | reverse complement strand
AGGACATCATTGTCATTGCAGGCGGAGTCATCCCACCGCAAGACTATGACTTCCTTTACAAAGCCGGTGTGGCTGCCATCTTCGGTCCGGGTACATCTGTGGCCAAATCGGCTTGCCAGATCATGGAGCTGCTGCTTGACGAAGCGTAAAGTGTTGCTTTCCCTGACAGGAAAGTGCTGTTGTTAACGGAAAAAGAGAACATGCCCGACTTTCACAGCGGCATGTTCTCTTCTTTTTTGTTGAAGATGGTTTACACACCTGCAAGAAAACTGCTTTACAACATCTTTCCGACAAAAAGTAAGTGAATTGCTTTGGCGAGGAAGGAAACTTCCTTATATTAGCTGTGTAAAACCACAATAAATAGCTAATGGAATTACCTTTTGCTGAATCATGGAAAATCAAGATGGTCGAACCCATCCGTAAAAGTACGCGTGAGGAGCGCGAGCAGTGGCTCAAAGAGGCTCACTACAATGTCTTCCAACTGAAAGCTGAACAGATTTACATCGATCTTATCACCGATTCCGGCACGGGAGCAATGAGCGACCGCCAATGGGCCGGCATGATGCTGGGCGATGAGAGTTATGCCGGGGCGACGTCGTTTTTCAAACTGAAAGACACCGTCACGCGCCTCACGGGTTTTGACTATGTCATCCCCACGCACCAGGGACGTGCAGCTGAGAATGTGCTCTTTTCTTACCTCGTGCACGAGGGCGACATCGTGCCGGGAAACTCCCACTTTGACACCACGAAGGGGCACATTGAAGGACGGAAGGCCGTTGCGCTCGATTGCACCATCGATGAGGCGAAAGACACTCAGCTGGAATATCCCTTCAAAGGCAATGTCGACCCGAAGAAACTTGAGAAAGCACTCCGCGAACATGCCGACCGCATACCTTTTATTATAATAACCATCACGAACAACACGGCCGGCGGACAGCCCGTGTCGATGGCTAACCTCCGCGAAGTGCGTGCGCTGGCCGACAAATATGGCAAGCCCGTTGTGTTCGACTCTGCCCGCTTTGCCGAAAATGCCTATTTCATCAAGACCCGCGAGCCGGGCTACGCCGGCAAGACCATCAAGGAAATCACCCATGAGATGTTTGCCCTGGCCGACGGCATGACCATGAGCGCCAAGAAGGATGGGGTGGTCAACATGGGCGGCTTCATTGCCACCAACCGCCAGGACTGGTATGACGGCGCGAAGGGCTACTGCATCCAGTTTGAAGGCTATCTCACCTATGGCGGCATGAACGGGCGCGACATGAACGCACTGGCCATCGGCTTGGACGAGAACACGGAGTTTGACAACCTTGAGACGCGCATTCGCCAGGTGCAACACCTTGCCGCACGGCTCGACGAGTTTGGCATCCCCTACCAGCGTCCGGCCGGCGGGCACGCCATCTTCGTCGACGCCGCCAGAATCCTCACCCACGTGCCCCGCGAGGAGTTTCCCGCTCAGACACTCACCATCGAACTATATCTGGAGGCAGGCGTCCGCGGGTGCGAAATCGGCTACATTCTTGCCGACCGCGACCCCGTCACGCGCGAAAACCGCTTCGGAGGGCTCGACCTGCTCCGTCTGGCCATCCCGCGCCGCGTCTATACGGACAATCACATGGATGTCGTCGCCGTTGCCCTGAAAAACGTGTTCGACCGCCGCGAGAGCATCACCCACGGCGTGCGCATCGTCTGGGAAGCTCCGCTGATGCGCCACTTCACCGTGCAGCTTGAGCGTCTGTGAGCTTTCATGGTCACTGATATATATGAATGAAGGGCGTGCAGCGAAATGATTCGTTGCACGCCCGCTTCTTTTTTTCTGCATCTGCATATCTGCATTTCTGTATCTCTTGAGATGCAGAAATGTATTTCAAGAGATACGAAAATGTATCTCAAGAGATACAGACAAGCAGATGCAGAGATGTCGGGATGCAAATACGGAAGTGCTGGCCGGCATTTGCTGATGTCGGCGTTGCGCACTCTGCATCTGCGTCCGCGCATCTGACCGGATGCTGGCGTGCATCTGCTGTGGGTGGCATGGCTCTGTGAACGACTGCTTTCGGGCACGCCGGCATCGTTTTGTAACAAGTTTGTCAAACGTTTACCACACTGTTGTAACATGGTTAAGGGAACTTTGCGGCAGTTAAGAATCTAAAAGATGATATCAACAATGAAAAGACAATTGACTTTAGCGTTCCTGACATGTGGTGGTTTTCTGCTGGCAAACGCGCAACCGGCCGTTGACGACGAGCCGGAAGCCGGGGGAAAAGCCATCATCACAATTCACACGAACCTCCATTCAGGTTTCGGAGCGCAAAACGGCACGCGCGGCTTTGCACTTGACCGTAGTTATCTGGGCTATCAATATACGCTCAAGAACGGTCTGGAGTTCAAGGCGGTGATGGACGTCGGACAGTCGGACGACGTGAACGACTACGAGCGCATCGCATACATCAAGAACGCCCAGGTGACGTGGCGGCACAAGGGCCTGACGCTGAGCGGCGGCCTGATAAGCACCACCCAGTTCAAGACGCAGGAGTCTTTCTGGGGACTGCGTTATGTGATGAAGTCGTTTCAAGATGAATACAAGTTCGGCAGCAGTGCCGACATGGGCATCTCAGCCGCCTACCGTTTCACATCCTGGCTCTCGGCCGATGTCATCGTGGCCAATGGCGAAGGATACAAAAAGCTCCAGGTCGGCGACGGGCTGCAATATGGCGCAGGCGTGACGCTGACTCCTCTGAAGGGTCTGACGCTGCGCGGCTACGTTTCCTATAACGAGGCGGCCGATGATGAAGAAGCCGGCATCACGAACTGGAACGTCTTCGCCGGATATGCTTGTAAGGCCTTCAGTCTCGGTGCCGAATATAACAGCCAGACCAACGCCGGGCACGTGAATGCGCACGACCAGAGCGGTTGCTCCATCTACTCCACCATCAACATCAACAAGCGCATCGGCATCTTCGGCCGCTGGGACTATCTGACCTCCAAACATGGTTGGAACGAGTCCGGCGACGGCATGGCCGGAGTGTTGGGTGCGGATTTCAAGTTTGGCAGATACATCAGACTGTCGCCCAACGTGCGTGTGTGGTCGCCCAAGGCTGACGGCGCGGGCAATGAATGCTTTGCCTATATCAACTGCTCTTTCTCAATCTGAATATTAACACTCTAAATAAAACTCTTATGAAGAAAATGTATGCATTGGTTGCAGGCGTGCTGGCGTTGACCATCGCAGCTTGTGGCGGAAAAACAAATTCCAACGGACGTGAAACAGTGGAACTGACCGGCGCAGGAGCAACATTCCCTCTGCCTTTTTATACGATGACTTTTGACAATTACAACAATCAGGGCGGTGACAATGTGTCTTATGGCGGCATCGGCAGCGGTGGCGGTGTGCGCAATCTGAAAGACGGCATCGTCGACTTCTGCGGCAGTGACGCCTTCCTGACCGATGAGGAGATGAAAGCGATGAACCCCGTCGTGCACGTCCCGACGTGTATGGGAGCCGTCGTGCTGGCCTACAATCTGCCGGGTGTGGAGAAGCTGAACCTCTCGGGCGAAGTCATTGCCGACATCTTTTCCGGCAAGATTACCCGTTGGGACGATGCCCGCATGAAGGAGCTTAATCCCGACGTGAAACTTCCGGAAGAAAACATCATGCCTGTCTATCGCTCGGATGGCAGTGGCACCACATTCATCTTTACAGACTATTTAAGTAAGGTGAGTGAGGACTGGAAGAACAACTACGGTGCAGCCAAATCTGTCAACTTCCCCGTCGGGCAAGCCGCTAAGGGCAATCCGGGCGTGGCTGGCATCATCGGCAACACGCCGAACACCATCGGTTACATCGGTTCGGAGTATGCCTTCGCACAAAAAATTGCCTATGCCGACGTGAAGAACAAACGCGGCGAACTCATCACGCCGTCGACCGAGAGCATTTCCGCAGCTGCCGGTGACATCCCCCAGGACACCCGTTGCTCCATCACCGATGCCGACGCCGAAGGTGCCTATCCCATCAGTTGCTTCACCTGGCTCATCATCTATCAGGAACAGCACTATGCCGGCCGCTCGAAGGCACAAGCCGAGGCCACTCTCAACTTGCTGGAGTACATCCTCAGCGACAGCGTGCAGCAGACAACAGTGGCTGTAAACTATGCCCCGCTGCCCCGGAAGGCCGTGGAACTCAGCTTGCAGAATCTGAAGACTGTGACCTATGACGGACAGCCCGTCTTGAAATAACACACATCATTCAATAGTAGGTACATTATGCAAGACAAGCTATTCAGATTTATTCTTATTCTGTCAGCTATCGTCATTCCAATCATTGGTGGGGGAATCATCTATTCCCTCACCGATGATGCTGCCAGCGCGTTCCGTCAGTTCGGCTTCTGGAAGTTCATCTTCTCCGATGATTGGAACTACACTCCCGGCAACGAAAGCTATGGAGCCCTGCCCTTCATCACAGGCACGCTGTTAACCACTTTTCTGGCACTCCTTTTCTGCATTCCGTTCTCCTTGCCGGTGGCCCTCTTCGTGGGCGAATATTTCCGCGGCAAGAAGGTTGCGACCATCCTTAGCACAGTGACAGACTTGCTTGCCGGCATTCCTTCCATCATCTATGGCTTGTGGGGATTCTATGCCTTGCGCCCCATCTTTAT
The DNA here is from genome assembly GCA_964580305.1 of uncultured Bacteroides sp. Lineage (GTDB taxonomy): Bacteria > Bacteroidota > Bacteroidia > Bacteroidales > Bacteroidaceae > Phocaeicola_A. Next base: position 8,124 of record CAZOKL010000066.1, on the reverse strand, counting down.
GGAGCTGAACATTTCTCCGCAGGGCTCGGGCATTCTTACCGCTTCTTTCGTGTTGGCCATCATGATTGTGCCCTATGCCGCTTCGCTGAGTGCGGAGTTCATCAAGATGGTGCCGGCCGACCTCAAAGAAGGAGCCTATGCGATGGGTGCCACACGTGCCGAAGTCATCCGTCGGGTTGTGTTCCCGATGGCAGGTTCCGGTGTGTTCTCTTCCTATATTCTTGCCATCGGACGTGCATTGGGTGAAACGATGACGGTGACTATGCTTATCGGAAACACCAACCAGATACCCGACAGTCTCACCACGACCGGAAACACCATGGCCAGCATCATCGCCAATCAGTTCGGCGAGGCCGACGGGCTGAAGCTCTCGGCCCTGATAGCCATCGGGCTCATCTTGTTCCTCATCACGGCATTTATCAATCTTATCGGCAAAATCCTTATCCGCCGAGCACAGCATGTTTAAACTATAGTTATTTATGGTACAAGACAAAAACCTACAAGTTCGCATCATTAAGAATCGCTTGCTCTACATCGTGGTCTGCGTGTTCTCTGCATTGACCGCCATACCATTGCTGGCCATCCTTGGCGAGGTGCTGGTTAAGGGATGGAAACAACTCACATGGACTTTCCTGACCGAGCCCACACCAAATGCGTTCAAGGCCATGATGGCCATGTCGGCAGGCGATTCTGTGCCGGGAGGCATAGCCAACGGCATCATCGGAACGTTTCTCATGCTGATAGTGGCAGCCGTTATAGCCATTCCTGTGGGCATTTTCTGCGGCATTTGCTTGTCAGAGTATAAGGGCAAATGGTTTGCCACCGTGGTGAGTTACATTACAGACCTGTTGCAAGGCACTCCCTCCATCATTATCGGTATCATTGTCTATATCTGGGTTGTAGTGCCGATGAAAGGCTATTCGGCTTTTGCCGGCAGTGTGGCACTCTTCATCATGATGTTGCCGCTCATCATACGTTCCACGGAGGAGACGATGAACATCTTGCCCGAGACGTTGAAAGAAGCCGGTCTGGCGTTGGGGGGAAGCTATTGGCGGGTGATGCTTCAGGTGATGCTCCCTTCTGCTTTCGGCAGTATCTTCACCGGCATCCTGCTGGCCATCTCGCGTGTCATCGGAGAGACTGCCCCGCTGATGTTTACAGCACTGGGCAGTGCAGCCATCACGTGGAACATATCCCGTCCGATGTCAGCCGTGCCGTTGATGATTTGGGAGTTCTTCAACGACCCCAACTTGCAGAGTCTCATCTGGGGCGCATCCCTCTTCCTCCTTGCCTTCGTGTTATGTCTCAATCTGTTAGCTAAAAGAATTCAAAAGAAATGGAAAGTATAAAAGACCCGATTCTTGAAATCAAAGATGTATCTATCTCCTACGGCTCGAACAAACTGGCCGTGAAACACGTAAATGCAGATGTGGCCAAAAACACCATAACTGCCATCATGGGCCCGTCCGGCTGTGGTAAGAGTACGCTGCTGCGTGCAGTGAATCGCATGCATGAGCTCTACAAAGCCATCCATGTGACGGGTGAGATCCTGCTTAATGGAGAAAACATTATGTTTATGCACCCCACGGAAGAACGTCGTCGTGTGGGCATGGTGTTCCAACGTCCGAATCCGTTCCCCACGATGAACATCTATGACAATGTGCTTGCCGGATATATTTTGAACGGTATCAAGCTGAGCAAGGCGGAAAAAGATGAAATCGTGGAACGTAATCTGCGCAATGTGATGCTTTGGGACGAGGTGAAAGACGCACTTACCAAGCGCGGAACGTTCCTCTCGGGCGGACAGCAACAACGTCTGTGCATTGCACGCTCGCTGGCTTTGCAACCTGACCTTTTGCTGATGGACGAACCTACCTCTGCACTTGACCCAATTGCCACTAAATACATTGAAGACCTCTTGGTGCAACTGAAAAACGAGGTGACCATCATGATTGTGACTCACAATATGTCGCAAGCCAAACGTATTTCGGACTATTCGATGTTCATGTACCTTGGAGAACTCATTGAGTATGATGATTCGAGTGTGATGTTTTCCAATCCGAAAGACGAGCGTACGCGCTCTTATCTGACGGGTAAGATGGGATAATCCCAATTGGTCATTAGAATGTGATTCAATCCAGTAAGAAAGGAAACGAAAATACCTGCCCAGAGAAACCGTGAGTGCAATCAAAACAGTTAAAAAAATGATGTAATTAGAAATCTTACTGAACAAATTTTATAATGAGGTAATATGAAAAAAAGAGGCTGTGTCAAAATTGGGTGCAGCCCTCTTTTTATATTTACGGGTTTCCTTTTTTCTTTGAAGAATTGTTAGAGACTCTTTTTTTGATTAAAAGATGTGAATTGTATTATCTATCTCCTAGAATTTACTATTTTTGTTGTCGCAAATTTTGCATGTATATTAAACATTTATCTTTGTATCTGATGCTTTTGAAGTTGATAAACACTGTAAAGAATAGATTTCAAACTTTTTGTTTGATGAAGATATGAAGTTATAAAGAACATTATTTTTATTGTAGGTAAGTTGTGAGCTGAATGCGATTTTTATTAACTAAACAAATACTTTAAAAACTAAAAAAATTATTTATGGAAACAACTAAGAAAAAATCTACGAAGATTTGGGGTATTAAAAATGCTGGCATAGTAATGATCTGCTGTTTTGTTGTAGCGGTATGTATCTTCCAGTTTTTCTTGGGTGATGGATCAAATTTTGTTAATAATGACCCGAACAATCACCCGGTAAACTTGTTAGGTACTGTGTATAAAGGAGGTGTTATTGTGCCGGTAATTCAAACATTGCTTTTGACTGTTGTTGCTTTAAGTGTGGAACGTTATTTTGCTTTACGTTCAGCTTATGGTAGAGGCTCTTTGGTTAAATTTGTAGCTAATATCAAAGATGCTTTGGCTGCAGGTGATCTGAAAAAAGCTCATGCTATCTGTGATAAACAACGTGGCTCTGTTGCCAATGTTGTAACTGCTACTTTAGTGAAATATGAAGAAGTTGAAGTTAATAATAGCATGACAAAAGATCAAAAAGTTTTGGCTATTCAAAAGGAATTAGAGGAGGCTACAGCTCTTGAAATGCCGATGATGCAACAGAATTTGCCTATTATTGCAACTATTACTACATTGGGAACATTGTTCGGTCTTCTTGGTACAGTCGTTGGTATGATTCGTTCATTCCAAGCTTTGGGTGCCGGTGGTGGTACAGACTCTGTTGCTTTGTCTACTGGTATTTCTGAGGCTTTGGTAAACACTGCATTTGGTATCTTGACTGGTGCTTTGGCTGTTATTTCATACAACTATTACACTAATAAAATTGACAAGTTGACTTATAGTCTTGACGAAGTAGGTTTTTCTATTGTACAGACTTATGCTGCTACTCATAAGTAATTTTAGCTCACTTTTTAAATTCATTTAATTATGGCTAGAGCTAAAATTAAAAAGAAAGATACGTTCATCGACATGACGGCCATGAGTGACGTCACCGTGCTGTTGCTGACTTTCTTTATGTTGACTTCAACATTTATTAAGAAAGAGCCGGTGGTGGTGTCAACTCCAGCCTCTGTGTCTGAGATTAAGATACCGGAAACGGATATCTTACAGATATTGGTCGATCCGAACGGAAAAATATTCATGAGCTTGGACAAACAGCAGGATATGCGTGCTGTTTTGGAAGCTGTTGGTAATGATTACGGTATTGCTTTTACACCGACAGAAATTCATAAATTCTCACTTGCACCTACTTTTGGTGTTGCAATTGGTAAAATGAAGCAATTCCTTGCTTTACCTTCTGATAAGCAGGATGAGGTTTTGAGGAATGAAGGTATTCCTTGCGATAGTATAGACAACCAGTTTAAAGCATGGATTCGTCATGCTCGTGTGGCTAATAGAGATTTGCGTATTGCTATTAAGGCAGACCAGTCAACTCCTTATTCTGTGATTAAACAAGTAATGTCATCACTTCAGGATCTTAGAGAGAATCGTTATAACCTGATAACGAACTTGAAAGAGATTGAAGAATAAAATTGGTTAAAGAATATGGCAGAAGTACAACAAGGTGCAAATGAACAAAGAAGTAAGAGCAAACAGAAAAAAATGAATGTCCGCGTGGACTTTACTCCAATGGTGGATATGAACATGTTGCTTATTACTTTTTTCATGCTGTGTACCACGATGAGTAAACCTCAGACGATGGAGATTAGTATGCCTGCGAAAGAAGACTTGACAGATGACCAAAAGTCAAAAGTAAAAGCTTCAGAGGCTATTACTTTGTTGTTGGCAGGTGGCAATCGTATCTTTTATTATGATGGTCAACCGAATTATGAGGATTACACATCTTTGAAACAAACTTCATATAATGCAGATGGCCTACGTGCAATGTTGCTTAACAGAAATGCTGCTGCAGTGAATGAGGTACGCAAATTGAAACAAGACAAGATTGATCTGAAAATATCTGAGGATGAATATAAGGAGAAATTAAGTGAAATCAAAGGCGGTAAGAATACTCCTACTGTCATTATCAAGGCTACAGATGATGCTTCTTATAAGAATCTGATTGATGCTCTCGATGAAATGCAAATATGCAATATTGGTAAGTATGTAATCACTGATATTACTGAAGGTGATGAGTTCTTGATTAAGAATTTTGATGCTAAGGGTAATTTGGTGATTGATGATGCACAACGATAATAGAGAATCACACCTAAAAAATTTATTATATGGCAAAAATTGATTTGACTAATTTACAATGGTGTGATCTTGTATTTGGAGATAAGAACAGGTCTTATGGCGCATATAAAATGCGTGCTGACTCTCCAAAGCGTCACACTCGTGCAATGGTTATTGTAATCGTTGTCGTTGCTATTGTATGTTTTCTTCCGACGTTGATAGAATTGGCAACTCCAGAACAGACTATCGATGAGTCGATGACAGAAGTTACCCAACTCGCTCAATTGGATGAACCGGAAGTGAAGCAAAAGGAATTCGTAAAACCTGTAGAAGTTACACCTCCGCCTCCCGCATTGAAGAGTACCATCAAATTTACGGCTCCTGTTATCAAAAAGGATGAAGAAGTGCTTGAAGAAGATCAAATGAAGAGTCAGGATGAACTGAATGCTTCTAAAACAAGTATTTCTATTGCTGATGTTAAAGGTAATGATGACGAACATGGTGTTGATATTGCCGACTTGAAGCAGGTCGTTGTTCAAGCCAAAGAAGAACCTGAACAAGTGTTTGATATGGTAGAACAAATGCCGACTTTCCCAGGTGGTGATGCCGAGTTGATGAAATACATTAGTAAAAATCTTCGTTATCCGGCAATTGCTCAGGAGAACGGTATTCAAGGGCGTGTTATTTGTCAGTTTGTGGTGGGTAAGGATGGACAAGTGCGCGACGTTGTCGTAGTGCGTCAATTGGATCCCTCTTGTGACAAAGAAGCTGTCCGGGTGTTGAGTGGAATGCCTAAGTGGATTCCTGGTAAGCAAAATGGTAAAGCTGTGTCTGTAAAATACACTGTACCTATTGTCTTTAGATTACAATAATGAGACTTAATCAAAAATACTTATTATTGGGTGCTATGTTTTTGGGTTTGTTGGCTTCGTGCCAACCTAAACCCAAAGACGGACGCACTGATACTTTCAATACAGGTTCTGTTTATATAACAGCAGACGAAAGCTTTAGACCTATTGTTCAGGAGGAAATCGATGTCTTTGAAAGCTTGACTCCTTCTGCTACAATAAATCCAATTTATACGACAGAGGTGGAGGCTGTTGATTTGTTATTGAAAGATAGTGTACGATTGGCGATTGCTACACGTAGATTTACTCCTCAAGAATTGCAGTCCTTTCAAAGTCGCAAGTTTATGCCTCGTGAGATTAAAGTAGCAATAGATGGACTGGCATTGATTGTAAATAAACAAAATCCGGACACATTGATTTCGGTAAAAGATATCCGTCGTATTTTGACTGGAGAAACCCAGCGATGGAAAGATATCTATCCAAATTCTAAATTGGAAGATATTTATTTGGTTTTTGATAACCAGAACTCAAGTACAGTGCGTTATGCTGTAGATTCCATTTGTAATGGTAAGCCATTAGATAATAAAAAAGTTTATGCCCTTAAAACCAATCCGGAAGTAATCGATTTTGTGGCTAAAACACCTGAAGCCATTGGGGTGGTCGGTGTGAATTGGTTGACAAATCATAGCGATTCGACTCTTCTTTCATTTCGTGATGAAGTGCGGGTGATGTCGGTGTCGGCTGAAGATGAAGCCCGTGTCGATAATTCCTACAAGCCGTTCCAGGCTTATCTTTATTATGATTACTATCCATTGGCACGTCCAATCTATATATTATTGAATGACCCGCGAAACGGTTTGTCGTGGGGATTTTCAAATTTCTTGCAGAGTGATAGAGGACAGCGGATTATTTTAAAAGCAGGTTTATTGCCTGAAGTACTGAGGTCCTATATATCTGTTAATGTAAATGAATAATAAGAACTAAAATTATTTCATAAATGATGAGAAGATTTAATCTATTTTTATTGGGAGCGTTTGTAGCTGCAAGCTCACTATACGCACAAACGGATGACTGGAAAGCGGAAGTTGAGAAAGTTAGGGATTTGATTAAGACAAATCCTGAAATGGCAGAAGAGCAAGCTGATGAATTGTTGAAAGGGAAAAATAAAAGGAATGTTGACTTGGTGTTGGCTATAGGTCGTGTATATTTGGATGCCGGTCAAGTGGATCAGGCTGATGATTATGCAAAATTAGCAAAAAAAGCAGACTCGAAGTCAGCTGCTGTGTCGATATTAGAGGGTGATATTGCAGTGGCGCGTAAAGAACCTGGAGTGGCAAGTCAGCGTTATGAAGAAGCCATTTATTTTGATCCGAACTGTAAGGAGGCATATTTGAAGTATGCAGATATCTACAAAGCTGCTAACCCGACATTGGCTATCGCTAAGCTGGAGGAATTGAGAAGCATTGAGCCGCAAAGCGTAGATATAGACCGTAAGATTGGTGAGATTTATTATTCTGCTAATGAATTTGATAAGGCTGCAGATGCTTTTGGTCGTTTTGCTGAAAGTGACCAAGCGACAGAGGAGGATTTGGTAAAATACTCTTTTGCTCTCTTTCTCAATCACGAATTTGAAAAATCATTGGCTGCAGCAAATCTTGGATTACAAAAGAATTCGGAACATGCTGTGTTCAACCGTCTGCGTATGTATAACAATATTGACTTGAAACGTTATTATGAAGCAAAACAGGCTGCAGATGCATTTTTCAGTTCATGCAAGGATGAGGATTTGACATATTTGGATTATCTGTATTACGGAACTTTGCTGGATGTCTTGAAAGACTATGACAATGCGATTGTGGCCTTGGGAAAAGCATACGAAATGAATCCGGCTCGTATTGAGGTCTTGAGACAAATCTCTTCTTCTTATGAGGGTGCCGGCAAATATACGGAAGCAATCAGTTCACTTGAGAAATACATTGAAGTTGTTCCAGATGGAATGAATACTCCTGATTTGATTTATGAATTAGGTAAGTTGTATTACAGCAAAGGAACCTCGTCGGATTCTATCAACTATACTCCGGAAATGAAAGTTGAAGCCTTGATTCAGGCCGATACGACATTTGCAACATTGGCAACAATGGTTCCAGACAGTTTTTGGGGCAATTTCTGGCGTGCGCGTACAAATTCTGCTCTTGATCCTGAGACTACGCAAGGTTTGGCTAAACCTTACTACGAGGAAGTGGCTGTTTTGTTGGAAGAAAAGGTGAATACGGACAATCGTTTCAATCGTTATCTTATCGAATGCTATCGCTATTTGGGTTATTACTATTTGGTAGCTGAAGATTATGAAACATCAAAAGAGTATTGGAATAAGATTCTGACTATCGACCCTGAAGATGAAATCGCTACAAGAGCATTGGAAGGTATTAAATAGTGGATAATTTTAGTTGTTTACGTGTAGGGAGGAGCAAGAGTGATCTTCCTCCTCCTTTTAATTTATTGTCTGATTTTTCAGAACTTTTTTCGATGAAATCCTCTTTGACTATATTAAATGGTCAAAGAGGATTTCTCTTTTTGAGCAGTG
>CAZOKL010000065.1:0-12926 GCA_964580305.1 uncultured Bacteroides sp. | reverse complement strand
GATACAAACACAGTATTAAATGTATAATACACACAACAGAAAAGGCTGCCCCGTTTGACAGAGGCAGCCTTTTCATACTTCAATTATACTGTAAATCGTGAGTTTCCTGAACTTACTCCACTTCACTATAGTCGAGCACATTCTTGCGGTTGGCAAGGATGCGATCATATTCTTCTTTAGAGCCTACAATGATTTTGTCATACTCGCGTAGCCCCGTACCGGCCGGAATCAGGTGACCGCAGATGACGTTCTCCTTCATGCCCTCCAATTTGTCCACCTTGCCGTTGATGGCAGCTTCGTTGAGCACCTTGGTCGTCTCTTGGAAAGATGCGGCCGACATGAAGCTCGAAGTCTGCAATGCAGCACGGGTAATTCCTTGCAGAATTTGAGTAGAGGTAGCAGGAACGGCATCACGCACTTGAACCAGACGAAGGTCGCGACGCTTCAGCATGCTGTTCTCATCACGCAACTTGCGTGCCGTGACAATCTGACCCGGAACGAGCGTTTCAGAATCGCCTGCATCGGTAACCACTTTCTTGCCCCAGATACGGTCGTTCTCTTCCATAAACTCAAACTTGTCGACAACTTGTTGCTCCAAGAAGCGAGTGTCGCCCGGCTCATCAATCTCTACCTTGCGCATCATCTGACGAACGATGATTTCAAAGTGTTTGTCATTAATCTTCACACCTTGCAGACGATACACATCTTGCACCTCGTTGACGATGTACTCCTGCACTGCCGTCGGGCCTTTGATGGCCAAAATGTCTGACGGAGTCACAGCACCGTCGGAGAGCGGCGTACCGGCACGCACGTAGTCATTCTCCTGAACCAGAATCTGCTTAGACAACGGAACGAGATATTTGCGCACATCGCCCACCTTGGAGGTAACGATGATTTCACGGTTTCCACGTTTCACCTTACCCATTGTCACCTCACCGTCAATTTCTGACACAACAGCAGGGTTGGACGGGTTACGTGCCTCGAACAGCTCGGTAACACGAGGAAGACCACCGGTGATATCACCTGCCTTACCAACAGCACGCGGAATCTTAACCAAAATATCGCCCGGTTTCACAACCTGACCGTTTTCCACAACTACGTGTCCGCCTACCGGCAGGTTGTATGTACGAATCAAAGAGCCCTCCTCCGACATAATGCGCACGGTCGGCACTTTGGTCTTGTCCTTCGATTCGGTGATGATGATTTCACGCAGACCGGTTGCTTCGTCGGATTCCACTTTATATGTGACACCTTCAATCACAGACTCAAACTCAATTTTACCTGCAGCTTCGGTAATAATCACAGCATTGAACGGATCCCACTTGGCGATGAGTTTGCCTTTATCTACAATGTCACCGTCATTGGCATAGAGCTTCGAACCGTATGGCACATTATGTGTAGACAAGACAATACCTGTATTCGGATCAATAAAACGAACCTCGGCCAGACGTCCGACCACAATCTTCACAGGCTCGCCAGTCTCTTCCACAGTATTTACGGTACGCAACTCTTCAAATTCCAAGCGTGCATCGTGCTTAGCAACAATACTTGCATTGGCAGCCAAGTTGCCTGCGATACCTCCGGCGTGGAATGTACGCAATGTCAACTGTGTACCCGGTTCACCGATGGACTGTGCCGCAATGACACCGACAGCCTCACCCTTGTGAACCATACGACCGGTAGCAAGATTACGTCCATAACACTTTGCACAAACACCACGTTTGGACTCACAAGTCAAAACGGAACGGATTTCAACGCTTTCAATTGGAGAATCTTCAATTTTCTGAGCTATAGCCTCTGTAATCTCCTCACCGGCTGCAACAATCAACTCGCCTGTAGTGGGATGGATAATATCATGAACAGAAACACGTCCCAAGATGCGTTCATAGAGCGTTGCGATAACTTCGTCGTTGTTCTTCAACGCAGTGCAAACCAATCCACGGAGCGTTCCACAGTCTTCTTCATTAATAATCACATCGTGTGAAACGTCGACCAAACGACGAGTCAGATATCCGGCGTCGGCAGTCTTCAATGCGGTATCGGCCAAACCCTTACGGGCACCGTGAGTGGAAATGAAGTACTCCAACACGGACAAACCTTCCTTAAAGTTCGAAAGAATCGGGTTTTCGATGATTTGTGCACCTTCGGCACCGGCTTTCTGCGGTTTTGCCATCAAACCACGCATACCAGAAAGCTGACGAATCTGTTCTTTCGAGCCACGGGCACCGGAATCCAACATCATAAATACGGAGTTGAATCCTTGGTCGTCCTCTGAAATGGTCTTCATCAAGATGTTGGACAGGTCATTGTTAACGTGCGTCCATGTATCAATAACCTGGTTGTAACGTTCATTGTCGGTGATGAATCCCATGTTGTAATTCATCGTGATTTGATCCACCTCCTCGTTACCACGTCTCACAAGTTCTTCCTTTTCTTCAGGGATAATAATATCACCCAGATTGAACGACAGACCACCCTTGAAGGCCATGTTGTAACCCAAGTTCTTGATGCCATCAAGGAAGTCTGCAGCACGAGCCACACCGACACGTTTGATAACATCACTAATGATGTCACGAAGTGATTTCTTGGAAATGATGGTGTTGATGAAACCAACTTCGTCTGGAACCATCTCGTTGAAAATGACGCGACCGACGGAAGTCTCACGCATCACTTTCACAATGTTTCCATTCTCATCAACGTCATTCACAAGCACTTTCACTGGAGCATGAATGTCCACTTTACCTTCATTGTATGCAATCAAGGCCTCTTCCGGTCCGTAGAATATCAAGCCTTCACCCTTTGCACCCTTACGCAACTTGGTAATGTAATACAAGCCCAACACCATATCCTGAGCAGGCACTGTGATTGGCGCTCCATTGGCCGGATTCAAGATGTTGTGTGACTGAAGCATCAACATCTGTGCTTCCAGAATTGCTTCATTGCTCAAAGGCAAGTGTACGGCCATCTGGTCGCCATCGAAGTCAGCATTAAACGCCGTACATGCCAACGGGTGAAGTTGAATGGCTTTACCTTCAATCATCTTCGGTTGGAATGCCTGGATACCCAAACGGTGAAGTGTCGGAGCACGGTTGAGCAACACGGGATGTCCTTTCATCACATATTCCAAGATATCCCATATAACGGGCTCTTTACGGTCTACAATCTTTTTGGCCGACTTTACTGTCTTCACAATGCCGCGCTCTATCAACTTACGGATGATAAACGGCTTGTAGAGCTCAGCAGCCATCAACTTTGGAATGCCGCATTCACCCATCTTCAACTCAGGGCCAACGACAATAACCGAACGTGCAGAATAGTCAACACGTTTACCCAACAGGTTCTGACGGAAACGTCCTTGCTTACCTTTCAGACTGTCTGAAAGCGATTTCAACGGGCGGTTGGCATCAGTCTTGACGGCACTGGACTTACGAGAATTGTCAAACAGTGAATCAACAGCTTCCTGAAGCATACGCTTCTCATTACGCAGGATGACCTCCGGAGCTTTGATTTCAATCAATCGTTTCAGACGGTTATTGCGGATGATAACACGACGATAGAGATCGTTCAAGTCAGACGTAGCGAAACGTCCACCATCCAACGGAACCAACGGGCGCAATTCGGGAGGAATAACCGGCACAATGCGAATAATCATCCATTCGGGTTTGTTACGTCCACGTGAAGCACGGAAAGCCTCCACCACCTGTAAGCGTTTCAATGCTTCTGTCTTACGCTGTTGTGAGGAATCCTTATTGGCGCGGTCGCGCAGTTCGTATGAGAGAGCATCCAAATCAAGAGTGGAAAGCAAATCATAGATGGCTTCTGCGCCCATTTTAGCAATAAACTTATTGGGGTCGTTGTCCTCCAACAGTTGATTATCTTTCGGGAGTGTATCCAAAATGGCAAGATACTCTTCTTCCGAAAGAAGGTCATATTTGTTGACGCCATCTTCTGCCTTCACACCCGGCTGAATCACAACATAGCGTTCATAGTAAATAATAGAATCAAGCTTCTTGGTCGGCAAACCAAGCAAATAACCTATCTTATTAGGCAATGAACGAAAATACCAGATATGAGCCACCGGAACGACGAGCTGGATATGCCCCATACGTTCACGACGTACCTTCTTCTCTGTCACTTCCACACCGCAACGGTCGCATACGATACCTTTGTAACGAATGCGTTTATATTTTCCACAATGACATTCATAGTCCTTTACCGGACCAAAAATACGTTCGCAGAACAGACCATCGCGCTCCGGCTTGTAAGTTCGGTAATTAATGGTTTCAGGTTTCAACACCTCACCGCTCGAGTTTTCAAGGATTTCTTCGGGAGAAGCCAAACCTATAGAGATTTTAGTAAAGTTACTCTTTATCTTTGTTTCTTTTCTGAAAGCCATACTTGTTTGATTATAATGTAAAGAGTTTAAAGAGTTTTATATCGTAGTAGATTGAGATTCAGAACCAATTAAGTTCTGAGTCTCAATCTTTATTGGTTTTATTCCAGATTGATGCTCAAAGCCAGTCCTCTCAACTCATGTAACAACACATTGAGCGATTCAGGAATACCTGGGGTGGGCATAGGCTCACCTTTCACAATGGCCTCATAAGCCTTGGAACGGCCAACAACATCATCAGACTTGATGGTCAGAATCTCTTGCAAAATGTGAGCCGCACCGAATGCTTCGAGTGCCCAAACTTCCATTTCTCCGAAACGTTGACCACCGAACTGCGCCTTACCACCAAGCGGCTGTTGAGTAATCAGTGAATATGGGCCAATGGAACGAGCGTGCATCTTGTCTTCAACCATGTGACCAAGTTTCAACATGTAAGTCACACCCACTGTTGCCTGCTGGTCGAAAGCTTCACCGGTACCACCGTCATAAAGAGTAGTTTTTCCATAACGGGGCAAACCTGCTTTGTCGGTCCATTCGTTCAAATCATCCAACGTGGCACCGTCAAAAATCGGTGTTGCAAATTTCACTCCCAGCTCTCTACCGGCACGTCCTAAAACAGCCTCAAACACCTGACCGATGTTCATACGTGAAGGAACACCCAATGGATTCAGAACAATATCCACCGGAGTACCATCGGCCAAGAACGGCATATCTTCCTGGCGGACGATACGGGAAACGATACCTTTATTTCCGTGACGTCCTGCCATTTTATCACCTACGCCAATCTTACGTTTCTTAGCCACATAAACTTTCGCCATCTGAACAATGCCAGCCGGAAGTTCATCACCAATCGTAATGGCAAACTTCTTACGTTTTAGTTCCGCATCAAACTCTTTATATTTCTTCAGGAAGTTAATGATCAAATCACGAATCATGTTACTCTTACGCTCATCAGCAACCCACTTGCTAAGCTGTACAGCCGTATAATCCAATGACTCCAAATCACGACGAACAAACTTTGCTCCTTTGGCAATGACTTCTGTTCCCATATAGTCTTTTACACCTTCAGAAACCAAGTCTTCTGTCAACGTCATTAACTTATCAACCAAGATCTTCTTCAAATCTGCAACCTTAGCATCAAATTCTTCATCGATTTTCGGCAAAAGAGCCTTGTCGGCCATCTTAGAACTACGTGTTTTAATAGCACGAGAAAACAGACGCTTATCAATAACAACGCCCTTCAATGACGGAGATGCTTTCAACGACGCATCTTTTACATCGCCAGCTTTATCTCCAAAGATGGCACGAAGCAACTTCTCTTCGGGTGAAGGATCTGATTCACCTTTCGGGGTAATCTTACCGATCAAGATATCGCCCGGTTCAATGCGAGCACCAATGCGTACGATACCATTCTCATCCAAATCTTTGGTGGCATCTTCACTCACATTAGGAATGTCAGAAGTAAGTTCTTCCATGCCTCGTTTTGTTTCACGAACCTCCAAAGAAAATTCTTCCACGTGCACAGAAGTCAAAATATCTTCACGAACAACACGTTCATTCAACACGATAGCATCCTCGTAGTTGTATCCCTTCCAAGGAATATAGGCAACCAACAAATTCTTACCCAATGCCAACTCGCCATTCTCTGTAGAATAACCTTCTGTAAGAATATCTCCCTTCTTCACACGTTGGCCTTTGTCACAAATCGGGCGTAAATCAATAGTCATATTCTGGTTCGTCCTACGGAACTTAGGAATACGATATTCTTTCAATGCCGGTTCAAAGCTTACAAACTCTTCATCAGGAGTTCTATCATATAAAATACGAATAGTAGTTGCATCTACATAATCTATGACACCCTCCCCCTCTGCCGTAATTTGAGTACGAGAATCCTCACAAAGCTGACGTTCAATACCTGTACCGACAATTGGCGCTTCCGTTCTTAATAATGGAACAGCCTGACGCATCATATTTGATCCCATCAAGGCACGATTGGCATCATCATGTTCCAAAAAAGGAATCAAAGACGCAGCGATTGAAGCAATCTGTTGAGGAGATACATCCATCAATTCCACTTGATTTGGTTCCATGACTGGATAATCAGCATCACGACGAGCCTTAATCTTACTACGAATAAATGTTCCATCATCATTCAACGGAGCATTACCCTGAGCTATAATCTTATCTTCCTCCTCCTCGGCCGTTAGATAAACTATATGATTATTATCAAGATCCACTTTACCATTACTTACCTTACGATAAGGTGTTTCGATAAAACCAAGATCATTGATTTTCGCATATACACACAATGATGAAATCAAACCAATATTAGGTCCTTCAGGTGTTTCAATCGGGCACAGACGACCATAATGAGTATAGTGCACGTCACGCACCTCAAACCCGGCACGATCACGTGACAAGCCACCAGGACCCAATGCTGACAAACGACGCTTATGAGTAATTTCAGCCAACGGGTTTGTCTGATCCATGAATTGCGACAAAGCATTCGTTCCAAAGAATGAATTGATAACTGACGAAATAGTTTTCGCGTTAATCAAATCTGTCGGAGTAAACACTTCGTTATCACGCACATTCATGCGTTCACGAATCGTACGTGACATACGGGCTAAACCGATGGCAAACTGATTAGCAAGCTGTTCACCAACCGTACGCACACGACGATTGCTTAAGTGATCAATATCATCAACTACAGCCTTTGAATTAACCAGTTCAATCAGATACTTGATGATTTCGATAATATCTTCTTTCGTAAGAACTCTCACATCCATGTCTGTAGAGAGATTCAACTTACGATTAATTCTATAACGACCTACATCACCTAAATCATATCTCTTTTCTGAAAAGAAAAGATTATTGATAACTTCACGAGCACTCGCATCATCAGCCGGATCTGCATTACGTAACTGACGATAAATATAAAGAATTGCCTCCTTTTCTGAATTACTCGGATCTTTTTGTAGGGTGTTAAATATAATAGAATAATCAGACTGATTTGCCTCCTCCTTATGAATCAGGACTGTAGGTACACCAGACTCAATAATTTCATCAATATGTTCTTGTTCGAGTATAGTTTCACGATCGATAATCACCTCATTACGTTCGATAGAAACAACCTCGCCTGTATCTTCGTCTACAAAATCCTCTACCCACGTCTTCAATACACGAGCAGCCAACTTACGACCAATATATTTCTTTAGATTTGTCTTATTGACCTTAACTTCTTCAGCCAAATTAAAAATCTCAAGAATGTCCTTATCGTTTTCAAAACCGATAGCTCTCAACAGGGTTGTAACGGGCAATTTCTTCTTACGATCAATGTATGCATACATTACATTATTTATGTCAGTTGCAAACTCAATCCATGAGCCCTTAAACGGAATAATACGTGCAGAATAAAGCTGCGTACCATTCGCATGTACACTTTGCCCGAAGAATACGCCTGGTGAACGGTGTAATTGTGAGACAACAACACGTTCTGCACCATTAATGATGAAAGTACCATTATCAGTCATATAAGGAATAGGACCGAGAAAGACGTTTTCTATCACGGTGTCAAAATCCTCATGATCCGGGTCGGTACAATATAATTTCAGCTTTGCTTTCAACGGAACACTATATGTCAGCCCACGCTCCAAACATTCAGCAATAGAATAACGAGGCGGATCAATATAGTAGTCAAGGAACTCAAGAACAAAATTGTTTCTTGTGTCAGCAATAGGAAAGTTTTCCGCAAACACCTTATACAACCCATCATTTTTACGCATCTCAGGAGGCGTATCCAGTTGCAAGAAGTCACGGAATGACTTCAATTGTACTTCCAAGAAATCCGGATAAGGCATCGGATTTTTGATAGAAGCAAAATTAACTCGTTGATTTACTGTATTTGAAGACATCTGTCAATGAATTTGTAGAACTTAATTTAATTATAGACACAAAAAGGTTAAGAACCTCTATATAGGCGAGGTTCTTAACCGACTTACCTGATTACTCAGGCTATTCTTATTTAAGTTCAACTTCAGCTCCAGCGTCCTCCAAAGTTTTCTTCAAAGATTCAGCTTCGTCTTTAGAAAGACCAGCTTTCAAAGTGCTAGGAGCACCGTCAACCAAATCTTTAGCTTCTTTCAAGCCAAGACCACAAGCTTCTTTTACAGCCTTAACTACTTGTAATTTAGCTGCGCCAGCACTCTTCAATACTACATCGAATGAAGTTTTTTCTTCAGCAGCAGCTGCACCACCAGCAGCAGGGCCAGCAGCAACGGCTACGGCCGCAGCAGCAGGTTCAATACCATATTCTTCTTTAAGGATAGTTGCAAGTTCATTAACTTCTTTTACTGTCAAGTTAACTAATTGTTCTGCAAAAGCTTTCAAATCTGCCATTTTTGTATGATTTTAATATTGTTTATTACTAATTGATTTTGATAATTATTCGGGTCTTTCACCAAGAGTCTTAAGAACTCCGTGAAGGGTGTTACCACCTGATTGAAGAGCAGAAATAACATTCTTCGCAGGAGATTGCAACAAAGCAACAATCTCGGCGATAACTTCGTTCTTGCTCTTGATATTGGAAAGAGTATCCAACTGATCAGCTCCGATATAGAAGCTTTCTTCTGCATAAGCAGCCTTCAGGCCAGGAATACCATCTTTTGAAACTTTCTTGATTAACTTAGCCGGTACATTAGCCACATTGCAGAACAACACAGCTGTAGTACCCTTCAAGCAATCATACAGCGGAGAATAGTCAACATCCAAACTCTCAAAGGCCTTGTGAAGCAAAGTGTTCTTCACAACCACCATCTTGATTTCTTGATTGTAGCACTCTCTTCTCAAAGCAGCTGTTTGAGCCGCTGTCATTGCGGTTACATCAACCAAGTAAAAATGAGCGTATTCCTTTACTTTATCAGCAAGCTGATTTATAATTAAATTTTTATCTTCCTTTCTCATGATTCCTCCTTAATATATTAGTTTTCCTCTATTGTTTTCGGGTCAACCTTTACGCCCGGACTCATAGTACTTGAAAGATAGATACTCTTGATATATGTACCTTTAGCTGCAGAAGGTTTCAGCTTAACAATGGTAGCCAAGAATTCCTTTGCATTCTCACGAATGGCATCGCTAGAGAATGAAATCTTTCCGATAGAAGCATGAACAATACCGCTCTTATCAACTTTGAAATCTATCTTACCTTGCTTAACCTCCTTCACGGCTTTAGCAACATCCATAGTTACAGTACCACTCTTCGGATTCGGCATTAATCCACGAGGACCAAGAATACGACCGAGTGCACCAATTTTACCCATAATAGACGGCATCGTGATGATTACATCCACGTCAGTCCATCCACCTTTGATCTTTTCAATATATTCATCAAGACCAACATAGTCAGCACCAGCTTCTTTTGCAGCAGCTTCAGCATCCGGTGTACAAAGAACTAGAACTCTCGTAACCTTACCCGTACCATGAGGAAGTGAAACGACACCTCTCACCATTTGGTTCGCTTTGCGAGGGTCTACACCTAGACGTACGTCGATATCCAATGAAGCATCAAACTTAGTAAAAGTCACTTCTTTTACCAGCTCAGAAGCTTCTTTCAGTGAGTATGCTTTCCCTGCTTCAATTTTCGATGCTGCCAACTTTTGATTTTTCGTCAGTTTACCCATTTTAATTGAAGTTTATTAGTTATTACCCGGGAAATCCCCTTTAATCGTGATACCCATACTTCTAGCTGTTCCGGCAACCATCGTCATGGCTGTTTCGACAGTGTAACAGTTCAAGTCTACCAACTTATCCTGAGCAATCGCACGAACTTGATCCCAAGTCAGCTCAGCCACCTTCTTACGGTTAGGTTCTGCAGAACCTCCCTTAATTTTTGCAGCCTCAAGCAACTGAATTGCCACAGGAGGAGTTTTGATTACAAAATCAAAAGACTTGTCCGTGTAGTAGGTTATAATCACAGGCAAAACTTTACCTGCTTTGTCCTGGGTTCTGGCGTTGAATTGCTTGCAAAACTCCATAATATTGATTCCCTTAGAACCCAATGCAGGGCCTACGGGAGGTGATGGATTTGCAGCGCCTCCTTTAATCTGTAATTTGATCAGTCCAGCAACTTCTTTAGCCATTTTCTTATTATTTTATATATTTGTTATTGTAAAGAACGACATACGTAACAAAACACGTCATTCTTTTTCTACTTGCATAAAGCCCAACTCAAGCGGAGTTTTCCGCCCGAATATCTTAACCATCACTTTCAGCTTCTTCTTTTCACTGTTAACCTCTTCTATCAAGCCACTAAAACCGCTAAATGGACCTTCAGTCACTTTGACTGTCTCACCGACTTCATACGGGATATTATCATCCATCTCGGGTTGACCATCTACAATGCCCAAAATTCTATTTACCTCAGTAGCTCTCAATGGTGTCGGATTATCCATACCGCCTAAAAAGCCTATCACATTGGGAGTATTTCTCAAATGATGAGCAACTTCACCCACCAAAGCAGCCTCCACCAACACGTAACCAGGGAGATAACTTCTTTCTTTCACAATTTTCTTACCATTGCGAACCTGATATACTTTTTCTGTCGGAATCAATACCTGAGATACATACTCGCCAAGATCACTGTTTCGGATATCTGCTTCGAGATACTCCTTAACCTTGCTTTCTTTTCCACTCACAGCACGTAACACGTACCATTTCCTTTCAACCTCAGACATACTTTTCTAGATTAATGTGGATAGACGATTTCCATGACCCATTGAAAAAGAGAATCCATAGCGAAAACCACCAATGCAATGAGTAGGGAAGCATATAAAACAACCACCGCACTGTTAGTAAGTTCTGAACGAGTTGGCCAAGACACTTTATGGACAAGTTCGTTATAAGATTCCTTACAATAATTCACTAAACTCTTAAACATATTCATTTTGTTTTAGCACGGGAAGAGAGGCTCGAACTCCCGACACCCGGTTTTGGAGACCGGTGCTCTACCAACTGAGCTATTCCCGTAAATAAGCTCCCGTCCTTTGGCCGAGAGCTTATGTATTTTACAATTTAATTAGTCGAGGATTTCAGTAATCTGACCTGCACCTACCGTACGTCCACCTTCACGGATAGCGAAACGCAAACCTAAGTTCAACGCAACCGGATAGATCAACTCTACAGTGATGGTTACATTATCACCCGGCATTACCATTTCAGTTCCTTCCGGCAAGCTGATTTCACCAGTACAGTCCATAGTGCGGAGATAGAACTGAGGACGATATTTGTTGTGGAACGGAGTGTGACGACCACCTTCTTCTTTCTTCAGGATATAAACCTCTGCTTTAAATTTAGAGTGAGGTTTAACCTGACCCGGGTGGCAGAGCACCATACCACGTTTGATTTCGTTCTTGTCGATACCGCGGAGCAACAGACCAACGTTATCACCGGCTTCACCCTGATCCAACAGTTTGCGGAACATTTCAACACCGGTTACAACAGTCTTCTTGTCTTCACCCAAACCAAGGATTTCAACTTCATCGCCCACTTTCACAACACCAGTCTCGATACGGCCAGTAGCAACAGTACCACGACCTGTGATTGAGAACACGTCTTCAACCGGCATCAAGAAGGGTTTTTCAGTGTCACGCGGAGGCAGAGGAATCCATGTATCAACAGCGTCCATCAGCTCCATGATCTTGTCTTCCCATTCCTTCACACCGTTCAATCCACCAAGTGCAGAACCGCGGATGATAGGAGTATTGTCGCCATCGAAATCATAGAACGAAAGCAATTCACGCATTTCCATTTCTACCAATTCCAACATTTCCTCATCATCAACCATGTCGCACTTGTTCAAGAATACAACCAGACGGGGAACGTTTACCTGACGAGCCAACAAGATGTGCTCACGAGTTTGAGGCATCGGACCATCAGTAGCAGCAACTACAATGATAGCACCATCCATCTGAGCAGCACCTGTTACCATGTTCTTCACATAGTCAGCGTGACCCGGGCAGTCTACGTGGGCATAGTGACGATTTTCTGTTTCATATTCCACGTGTGCAGTATTGATAGTAATACCACGCTCCTTTTCTTCCGGAGCATTATCAATCTGATCAAAAGACTTAACATTACCTTCATTACCCTTAACTTTTTCAGCAAGTACTTTGGTAATAGCAGCTGTCAAGGTTGTCTTACCGTGGTCAACATGGCCGATAGTACCAATGTTCACGTGCGGTTTGGTGCGTTCAAATTTCTCTTTAGCCATAGCTTTATTATTTTTATCGATTAGTAGTTATCACAATAAAATTGAGCTGTTAACGAGACTTGAACTCGTGACCTCTTCCTTACCAAGGAAGTGCTCTACCACTGAGCTATAACAGCAACTATACACCCAAAAAGAGCAGAAGTCAGGATTCAAGCCTGCACCTCAACTTGGAAGACCCATGTTCCCTAAAAAAGAACCGCTTCCTCAATTCTTTCAGTGGGCAAAGATGGATTCGAACCACCGAAGGCGTAAGCCAGCAGATTTACA
>CAZOKL010000064.1:6704-12994 GCA_964580305.1 uncultured Bacteroides sp. | reverse complement strand
GTTTGCTTCTGCCATGTCAAACGGCCTGCCGTTCAGGTATATCCTGTATTCCTGCTGGCTGGCAATAGTCAGTTTCCCGGAGTTTGTGACATCGAGCAAGGGTACGAACCGCAACGCCTCAAGCAGGTTCAGCTGTTTTGCATATTGGTTGTTGCTTAACTTATAGATAAATCCCGTTTCGGTTTGTTTCACCATTGAGGCCGTCCCTTTGACCATTATCTCTTGCAGAGTATAGGGACTCTCAACCAAAGTAATTTTCCCGGGAAAGGGTTTGGAAACAATCTTGGGGGCATATCCCATCTTGCTTATTCTTAGTGCATGGACATCCGGCCCTGCATTGATTGAAACCTTGCCGCTTGCATCCGTATTTAAAACCATGATGCAAACAGAGTCAGAATCAAGCATCTCTACTTTTGCATCGTCTACGGTTATCCCCCTTTCATCCACAATGGTTGTTTGGATGTTGTCTTGTGCAAGAAGGTTTATGGGAACACATAGTTGGACAAGCATGACCACAACCCCCAATGCCTTGTTAATCATTGCTTTTAGCTTTAGAATCATCATACATGAAAAGTTTTCATTATAGTCATCCGGTTCGGGGGGGGGTAAAATTAGTAAAATATACGGAACTACGTCTTTAATCCGCGGATTAATTAACAAACAAACACACCGTTGGGCGATTTGCGGCAAGAAAAAAGCCTGTGGAGCATCATCACGGATGTGTTCCCATGGCCCTGTTTATGCTGCTTGTGCACGGCCTCCTGTGCGGGCAAGAGCCGAAAGGAGGGTAGGTGAGGGCCGAAAGGAGAGCGTGGAAGGACGGAGTTAAGGGCTTGGTCGGGCGTTGCTGTGTGTTGTGAATCATACGGTTATTTGGAGTTGCCATTTTTCTTGTGGAAGGGTTCTGGGACGTATGGGGTGGCATCCGATGGCCGCATGTCGGGCTATATGCCGGCATTTCTTTGATTTCCTATCAAAAAAACGGTAAAAACAGTTTGTTTATAGAAAATAGTCTTTATATTTGCAGTGTTGTAAAACAAAAGATATTCTTATGACGATGCATTATTATCCTACAACGATGTTATTCATGGGTGTGACAACAACCCTGCACCTGTCGGTGTCCATGACAATGACCCCTTGGGGGTGAGGATAATAATTAATGTGTTTCTGCGTGAGACGCGCTTACGAATGTAAGCAAAAACAATCATTTCTTTTTTATATACGTTAGTTTTTGTATGAATAAGTGTGGACTTTTAGTGTCCGTGCATAAACTTATCATTTATTTTATCCAACTATGAAAGTATTGAAATTCGGGGGCACCTCTGTGGGCTCTGTCGATAGTATATTGAACGTAAAGCAGATTGTTGAGTCACAGGCTGAGCCGGTCATTGTTGTTGTTTCCGCATTAGGCGGGATAACCGACATGCTCATCCGCACGTCACAGATTGCAGCCTCCGGCGATATGGCCTACGAAGCCGGATTCCGGGAGATTGCACGCCGGCACAATGAGATGATTGATGCCATTATCCCTGAAGAAGCTGCGAAGGAAGAGCTTTCCTTGGTGGTCAATACGTTGCTTGACGAGTTGAAAGACATCTTTCAGGGGCTTTATCTCATTAAGGACTTGTCGCCCAAAACATCGGCTGCCATCGTGAGTTACGGCGAGCGTATGTCGTCGCACATCGTTGCCGCTTTGATAGAGGGGGCACAATGGTATGATTCCCGCCTGTTTATCAAGACAGAGAAGAAGCATGCCAAGCACATTTTGGATTCGGAACTGACCAACAGCCTGGTGCGCGACGCGTTTGCGGAGATGCCGCGTGTGGCACTGGTGCCCGGCTTTATCTCGACGGACAAGGACAGCGGTGAGGTGACCAACCTTGGAAGAGGTGGCTCGGACTACACTGCCGCCATTCTGGCTGCGGCTCTGGATGCTGACAGTCTGGAGATTTGGACTGATGTGGACGGTTTCATGACCGCTGACCCGCGCGTGATTTCCACGGCATACACCATCAAACACTTGAACTATGGCGAGGCAATGGAGCTTTGTAACTTTGGGGCGAAGGTGGTCTATCCTCCGACGATATATCCCGTGTGCCACAAGAATATCCCCATTCTGATAAAGAACACATTCAAGCCGGAAGCAGAGGGCACCATCATCTGTGAGAAGAACGACCCACAGGGCAAGGCCATCAAAGGCATATCGTCCATCAATGACACCAGTCTCATCACCGTGCAAGGTTTGGGCATGGTGGGTGTGATTGGTGTGAACCATCGCATCTTCCGTACGTTGGCCGAGAGCGGCATCAGCGTATTCCTCGTGTCGCAGGCATCTTCGGAAAACAGCACCTCCATCGGTGTGCGTAATGAAGATGCGGCACTGGCCTGCAAGGTGCTCAATGAGGAGTTTTCCAAGGAAATACAGATGGGTGAGATAAACCCCATCACGGCGGTGGACAATGTGGCCACAGTAGCCATTGTGGGTGAGAACATGAAGCAGACTCCGGGCATTGCCGGCAAGCTGTTTGGCACATTGGGGCGCAACGGCATCAATGTCATTGCTTGTGCACAAGGTGCCTCGGAGACGAACATCTCCTTCGTCGTGGAGCGCAATTCGCTGCGCAAGACGCTGAATGTCATTCACGACTCCTTCTTCCTTTCAGAATATCAGATGCTCAATCTGTTCATTTGCGGCATAGGCACCGTGGGCGGCAGCTTGATTGAGCAGTTGCGTTGCCAGCAGGAGAAGCTGATGCAGCAGCGTGGACTGAAGCTCAACGTTGTGGGCATCGCCAACGGCCATCATGGCATTTTCTCCCGCCCGGGCATAGACCTGGCGACCTATCGCGAACAGCTGGAAGCCGCTGCGCCCAGCTCCAACAAACGCCTGCGCGATGAGGTCATCGGCATGAACATATTTAACTCTGTCTTTGTGGACTGCACGGCCAGTGCCGATGTGGCGATGCTCTACAAGGACTTTCTGGAGCACAACATATCGGTGGTGGCTGCCAACAAGGTGGCTACTTCCGGCTCCTTTGCAACCTACAAGGATCTGAAGGACACGGCCCGACGCCGCGGCGTGAAGTTCCTTTTCGAAACAAACGTTGGTGCCGGGCTGCCCATTATCAATACCATCAACGACCTTATCAACAGCGGTGACAAGATATTGAAGATTGAGGCCGTGCTGAGCGGTACGCTGAACTACATCTTCAACAAACTGAGCGCCGACGTGCCTTTCAGCCGGGCTGTGCGCATGGCAAAGGAGGAAGGCTACTCCGAACCCGACCCACGCATTGATCTGAGCGGGACGGACGTGGTGCGCAAGCTGGTCATCCTGGCACGCGAAGCCGGCTATGAGCTGGAGCAAACCGACGTGGAGAAACACCTCTTCATCCCCGACGGATTCTTCGAGGGTTCGCTGGACGAATTCTGGACAAACCTGCCTACGCTTGATGCCGGCATCGAAGAACAGCGCCGGGCACTGGAGCAGCAGCACAAGCATTGGCGCTTCGTCGCCCGACTTGATGAGGGAAAGGCCTCCGTCGCGCTGCGTGAAGTCGACATGGGGCATCCGTTCTACGGGCTCGAAGGCAGCAACAACATCATCTTGCTCACGACGGAACGCTATCGGGAATATCCCATGATGATACAGGGATACGGAGCGGGAGCCAGCGTCACGGCAGCCGGAGTATTTGCCGACATCATGAGCATAGCTAACATATAATAGGTACAACTAAACGCAACAGCAAATGAAACACATCATCATCTTAGGCGACGGCATGGCCGACTGGCCGGTCGACACCCTGGGCGGACGCACCCTCTTGCAGCATGCCCGGACACCCTACATGGACTCCCTGGCGCGTCGCGGACGATGCGGCATGCTGCAGACGGTGCCCGAGGGCTTCCATCCGGGCAGCGAGGTGGCCAACATGTCTGTGCTGGGCTACGACCTTGGCCGTGTCTATGAGGGGAGGGGCGTGCTCGAGGCTGCCAGCATGGGAGTCGACCTCCAACCGGGCGACCTGGCCATGCGCTGCAATCTTGTCTGCATTGAGGGCGACTTGCTGAAGAACCACTCGGCAGGCCATATCACATCAGATGAGGCGCACGTCCTCATTGACTATCTGCAAGCCCACCTGGGCAACGAGCGTGTGCACTTTTATCCCGGCGTGCAATATCGCCACTTGCTGGTGGTCAGTGGAGGCGACAAGCGCATCTGCTGCACGCCGCCCCACGACGTGCCCCTGAAGCCTTTCCGTCCGCTGCTGGTACGGGCCGAAGTGCCCGAGGCACAGCCCACGGCCGACCTTGTCAACCGCCTGACGCTGGAGTCGCAACGGCTGCTTGCCGAGCATCCGCTCAACCTCCGCCGGCAGGCCGAAGGACATGACCCGGCAAACAGCATCTGGGCCTGGTCGCCCGGTTATCGGCCGGAGATGCAACCCCTTTCCGCGCGCTTTCCGCAGGCGGGGAGCGGCGTGGTCATTACGGCCGTTGACCTCATCCGTGGCATCGGACGCTATGCGGGACTGCGCATCGTTGACGTGCCCGGGGCGACGGGACTCTATGACACCAACTATGAAGGAAAGGCGGCTGCCGCCATCGAAGCCCTGCGTACGGACGACTTTGTTTATCTGCATGTTGAGGCCAGTGATGAGGCCGGTCATGAGGGCGACGTCAGCCTGAAGCTGCGCACCATCGAAGACCTCGACGCACGCATCGTGGGCCCCATCTGCGAAGCCGTTGCCGGCTGGGATGAACCGGTTGCCATCGCCGTCCTGCCCGACCATCCCACACCTTGCGCTCTGCGCACGCACACGGCCCAACCCATCCCCTTCCTTATATATTATCCGGGCATCGAGCCCGACGGCGTGCAGACCTATGACGAAGCGGCTTGCCGCGAAGGCGCATACGGCCTCTTGCACGGCGATGAATTTATACGCACCTTTTTAAACTGAATATGCTTATGAACTATTATAGCACCAACCGACGCGCCCCCGAAGCATCGCTCTCCGAGGCCGTCATGCGGGGTCTTGCGCCCGACCGCGGCCTCTATATGCCCCTTGAGATTAATCCTTTGCCCGACGTGTTCTTTGACTCCATCGACGGACTTACGCTCACCGACGTGGCCTATGCCGTGGCTTCACGTTTCTTTGGCGACGACGTGCCGGTCGATGCCCTGCGTGCGATGGTGGACGACACGCTCGCTTTCCCCATCCCCCTCGTGCAGGTGAGCGAACGCATCTTCGCCCTCGAACTCTTTCACGGCCCGACGCTGGCTTTCAAGGACGTGGGTGCACGCTTCATGGCGCGCCTCCTGTCTTACTTCATCAAACAGGAGGGGACGGACGACGTGCGCGTGCTCGTTGCCACCTCGGGCGACACGGGCAGCGCCGTGGCCAACGGATTTCTGGACGTGCCCGGCATCCGCGTCTTCGTGCTCTATCCCAAAGGGAAAGTGAGCCCCATGCAGGAGAAGCAGTTCACCACGCTGGGGCGGAACATCACGGCCATTGAAGTCGACGGCACGTTTGACGACTGCCAGGCACTGGTCAAGTCTGCCTTTGTCGACCCCGTGCTCAGCGGACGCATGTGCCTCACCTCGGCCAACTCCATCAACATCGCACGCTTGCTTCCGCAGTCGTTCTACTACTTCCACGCCGTCGCACAGCTCCGTGCGCAGGGCATCACGGCCCCCATCGTCATGTCCGTGCCGAGCGGCAACTTCGGCAATCTCACCGCAGGCCTCATCGCACGCCGCATGGGGTTGCCCATCGCCCGTTTCCTCGCGGCAAACAATGAGAACCATCCTGTTTTCGACTACCTGCGCACGGGTGTCTACACGCCTCATCCTTCCATCGCGACGCTGGCCAATGCGATGGATGTGGGCGACCCGAGCAATTTTGCACGCATGCTTGACCTTTATGAAGGCGACTATCAGGCAATGGCACGCGACATTCAGGGCGACTGGTACACGGATGCGGCGATTTCCGACATCATTAACCACACGTTCCGGACGACGGGCTACTTTGTTGACCCTCACGGCGCGTGCGCCTACGGGGCCTTGCAGCGTCATCTCCGTCCCGACGAGGTGGGCATCTTCCTCGAAACGGCCCATCCGGCCAAATTCGGTGACACGATGCGGCGCATCACGGGCGTGGACGTGCCCGTCCCCCAGCGGCTGGCCGAATTCATGCGGGGCACGAAGCAAAGCGTGCCGATGAGCCGCGACTATGACGATTTCCGTCAATATCTCCTTCAGGTCTGATTCACAGACAGATGCCGTCCGG
>CAZOKL010000064.1:0-6604 GCA_964580305.1 uncultured Bacteroides sp. | reverse complement strand
GTTGAAACTGCGTCTATACGCGTTTAAAACTCCGTCCGGTCGCATTTTTAACGGCATACGGTCGCGTTTCCGACGGCGTATAGGCGCGTTTTTAGCTCCTTCACCATGTGTCTGGAAATGTTGCCCGGGAAAGCTCTATTGCAAGGCCGGTGATTCCAGCGTGAGCATTCCGTCATTGAGCCGTATGCGGTTCTCGTGGATGAGGAAAGCAAGCGTTGTTTCAATTTTGTTTGTGTCGAAAGGCAATTTGCTTATGATTCTTGTCGGGTGGGGGAGGCCGTCGGCCAGGCGGCTGAACAGTTCGGTTTTGATGTTCTCAAACTCGCCGTTGTTCAGCCCAGATTCGTGTTTGTGGAGGCAGACGTCGCAGCGCTGGCAGTTTTGTGTGCTTTCTTCGCCGAAATAGTTCAGCAACATCCTGTTCCGGCAGCGGTGGTCTGTCATCACATATTCCTTCATGGCACGGATGCGTCGTGCGTAGCTTTCTTTCCGTTCTTCATACACTTCGGGCGGGATGACGATGCGCTCCGTGTCGGTTCGCTTTTGTGTGAAGGTGATGCGGGGAGTCTTCTTCCCGGGGATGTATTGGATGATTCTCCTGCGGCTCAGTGAGAGCAGAATCTCATACACTTGCTGTCGGCTCAGTCCTGTTTTCTTGCATAACAGGTTTTCGTCGATGTATGTATAGTCGGAAAACAAACCCGTGTAGTTTCTCAGGATGGTTTGCAGCAGGGATTCCGTTTCTTCGTTCTGCTCGTGTATTCGGTAGAGCTCGTCTCGTTTCAGCAGGAAGATGATGCGCGAATGGGTTTCATCCTCTTCCGCGTAGTCTATGTAGCCGCACCGCGACAGAATCTGTAGTGCGCTGTTGGCTTGGATGGGGAAATGTTTGAAACGATGGCAGAACTCTTCCAGGTTGAAATCATAGATGCAGTTCAGTCCGTCGCCGACGGCCATCTGGTAATAGTAGCAGATGTGCTCGTAGACCTTTCGGATGTAGTTCTTTTCTGGGAAAGCGTCGGCGACTCGTTTGTTGAGTGTGTTTTTGTCGTGCAGGCTGTATAGCATGATGGCGTATGCTTTCAGTCCGTCGCGTCCGGCCCGGCCGGCCTCTTGGAAGTAGGCTTCCGGAGAGTCGGGCATGTCCATGTGGATGACCGTTCGGACATCGGGCTTGTCGATTCCCATTCCGAACGCATTCGTCGCCACCATCACGCGTGACTCGGCATGCTGCCATCTGTTCTGGCGTGTGTCTTTTTCGTCATTGGTGAGTCCTGCGTGGTAAAATTCGGCCGTTATGCCGCTGCGTTGCAAGAACTGGGCGACGTCTTTCGTTCCTTTTCTGCTGCGTGTGTAGACGATGGCTGAACCTTCCACATGTTGCAGGATGTGGAGCAGTTCCTGCAATTTGTTCTCTGTCTTTCGTACCACATAAGCCAGGTTTTTCCGTTCAAAGCTCATCTGGAAGACATTCTCTTTCTGGAAAAGCAGTTGCTTCTGGATGTCCTTGACCACATCCGGAGTGGCCGTTGCCGTGAGTGCCAGAATGGGAGCTTCCGGCAGTAATTCCCTGATGTGGTGGATTTGCAGGTAGGCCGGCCGGAAGTCATATCCCCATTGGGAGATGCAGTGTGCCTCGTCCACGGTGACGAAGCTGACCTTCATGTGACGGAGCTTGACCTGGAAGATTTCCGTGCCAAGGCGTTCCGGTGAGACGTAGAGAAACTTATAGTCGCCGAAGATGCAGTTTTCCAGTGTGATGACAATCTCTTCACGTGTCATTCCGGAGTAGATGGCGGCAGCTTTGATGTCTTGTCTTTTGAGGTGGCTGACCTGGTCTTTCATCAAGGCAATGAGAGGAGTTATGACCACGCACAGTCCTTCTTGGGCCAGCGCCGGCACCTGGAAGGTGATGGATTTGCCACCTCCCGTAGGCATCAGTCCCAATGTGTCGCGTCCGCTTCCGATGCTGTTAATGATGTCTTCCTGTATGCCTCGGAACGAGTCATATCCCCAATATTTTTGGAGTATAGCCTTGTAGTCGGTCATTTCACGTCATTCTGAAGGACGGATGTCTTCTATCTGGAGCTGTACCTCTCCTCGCTTGTGGATGTTTTCTTCAATGGTGTAGCAAATGTCAAAAGAGCGTTTCGTTTTGATGTAACGCACTTGTGAACTCTGGCCGAAAGCGATGCCGTTCATCACATTGTGTGATTTGTTGTCCACCAGTTCCAGTTTGATGTGTTCCTGCTCCCTGCCCACCACCTTGCTTGTGCCGTAGTCATACACGTGATTAGTACAGAAAATGGGTTTGTGATTGTCCGGCCCGAATGGGTTGAAATGCTTCAAGTCGTTGAAAAACTTGTGAGTGATGTCGCGGAAGTCGATTTTTGCATCAATGTTGATGATGGCTTTCGTCTGTTCGGGCAAGATGTGTTGGGACACGAACTGTTCGAAGCGTTTTGTGAACTCCGGCACATTTTCGATGTGCATAGACAGTCCGGCGGCATAGGTGTGTCCTCCGAAACTTTCCAGCAAGTCCCGGCAGTGCTCGATGGCCTTGTACACATCGAAGCCGGCCACAGAGCGGGCAGATCCCGTAGCCAAATTATTTGTACGTGTCAGAACAACAGCTGGACGATAGTAAATCTCAGTCAGGCGGGAAGCCACAATGCCGATGACGCCTTTGTGCCATGCCTCGTTATAGAGCACGATGGAGCGGCGGTGGGACAGATTTTCCAGTTGGTCCACGATTTTGTTTGCCTCCTCGGTCATGCTTTTGTCCAAGTCCTTGCGTGTTTCATTATACTGATTAATCTGGTTGCTTTTGGTCAGTGCGCTGGCCAAATCTTTTTCAATCAGCAGGTCGACAGCTTCCTTGCCATTCTGGATACGACCAGAAGCGTTGATGCGCGGGCCGATTTTGAAAATGATGTCACTGATGGTGATTTCTTTTTCAGTCAGTCCACACACGTCGATAATGGCTTTGAGTCCGATGCTGGGATTAGAGTTGAGTTGTTTGAGTCCGTAATAGGCAAGTACCCGGTTTTCTCCCATAATGGGAACAATGTCGGAAGCGATGCTGACAGCTACAAGATCAAGTAGGGGAGTGAGTTGTTTAAACTCGATGCCGTTGTTTTGCGCGAATGCTTGCATGAATTTAAAGCCCACCCCGCAGCCGGATAGATGTGGATAAGGATAGGTCGCGTCCAGCCGTTTCGGATTGAGTATGGCCACTGCTGGAGGCAATGTGTCATCGGGTACGTGATGGTCACAGATGATGAAATCTATGCCTTTTTCCTTTGCATAAGATATTTCCTTGACAGCTTTGATGCCACAATCCAGCACAATGACGAGTTTGACTCCTGTGTTGTAAGCATAGTCCACTCCCTTCATGGACACACCATATCCCTCTTCATAGCGGTCAGGGATGTAATAGTCAATGTTTGAATAAAATTGTTGCAAAAATTTATACACTAATGACACTGCTGTTGTGCCGTCCACGTCATAGTCTCCATAAATCAGAATACGTTCTTTCCTCCCCATTGCATGGTTCAAACGTTCGACAGCTTTTTTCATGTCTTTCATGAGGAATGGGTCATGTAGCTCATTTAGTTGCGGATGAAAGAATTTTTTGGCAGCGGCAACTGTGTGAATGCCTCTTTTCAGCAGTAGATGGCATAAAATGGGGCTAATTCCCAACACTTTGGCAAAAGAGTTGGCAGCCTCCATTTGTTCGTGTGTAAGAGCTTGATAATTCCATCTGTATCGCATATATATTGTTTTTCTTTTTCTAACTTAAAGGAAGAGGGTGTACCCAGTTCATTTTGTAAAATTAGAAAAAAGAAATAAGAAAGCGTGCCGATTCTGTATATATTTAACAGAAAGGGCACGCTTTTGTAGTGAGGAAGTCATTATAATTTGATTCCTAATTTTTTAGCTATCTCTTTTGGAAGTGCTTTCTTATTGACGATGATATTCATGGTTTTGTAGCGGGCGTATGCTTTGGACACATACCAAATACCATTGTAATCGCCAGTGATTCCCCATGAGTTTTTCACCATGTAATATTCTGTATCATTTTGATCTTTAGCGATACCGTAAATCAACATGCCGTGGTCATCGGTTGTTTCCCAGTTGTCGTATGCTCTTTGGCGTTCTTCCTGCGTGCACCATTTTTGAGGCAGCGGTCTGTTGACAAATGTCGGAGAGTTGGAGAGTTTCAACCAGCGTGCCATGTCAGAGCCTGTAAGATCTTCTTGCATTTTCTTCATATCGGGCATAGTTCCGATGCCAGTGCGTACGAAGCCTGTTTCACTTACGTCTGCTCCCCAAGCGATGGTGTATCCGTTCATAATGGCGTTGTCAAACACTTCCATGAGTTCGTCAATGGGTAGGTTGTACGACTGTGACCAGCGCCAATTGTCTTGGATTTCCAATACGAAGGATTCGTAGAACGGATGATGTGTGTAGGAAGTCAATGAGATGTAGTCGTCAGCGTTCAAGCCAGTGGACTCATAGAATGACTTCGGAGTGTAGGTCTGTCCGTTATATTCGAATGTTTCAGGACGCTTGCCGAGATAGGCGTCATAGATGCCTGTAAGGCCTTTTTTCCAAAGAGGCTGGTCATCGGTTCCTATTTGGA
This sequence comes from uncultured Bacteroides sp., assembly GCA_964580305.1. Taxonomy (GTDB): domain Bacteria; phylum Bacteroidota; class Bacteroidia; order Bacteroidales; family Bacteroidaceae; genus Phocaeicola_A. Next base: position 1,959 of record CAZOKL010000064.1, on the reverse strand, counting down.
GCGATTTGTGTTTGCCTTTGGCAATGGCGGCAACGTATGCTCCTGTCACGGCAGACAATTCATTGTGGTTGGACAACGAGTCGCCATACATCACACCTGGGCGCATCAGTTCTTCTGGTATCAGGCCGTAGTGTTCCATACCATACAGCACATCATAGAAAGAACCGCCTTGTTCAAAAGATACGTCACCATGAGTACGTACTGCAGCATCGGCACGGTCCAAATATGTATTGTATACGATATACATTTCAGAGAAATCATATTCACCCTTGCCCATGCGGAGGAGTTCAGACTCCAGAAATGCCAGACCAGAGTAGCACCAGCAAGTTCCTGCACGGCTCTGGTTCTTAATGGAGGTGATGGGGTTTTCCTTGACTGTTGTGAAAATGAAGTCTTCTTTTGTGGTCTCCTTGTCTTGTTCTTGTGCCATAGCTGGGCTCATGAGAGCTAAACCAAGAACGGCTACCATGAATAGATCTTTTTTCATGTTCGGATTCTGTTTTTTGATTGTTAATACTTAGTTAATAATTATTTAGTTTATTCGTTCATGATGCTTTCTACTTCATCGATAGTCAGCGGAATATGTTTTTTCCCCAAGAAACGTGAGCCATCGGCCGTAATTAGCACGTCATCTTCCAAACGGATGCCTCCGAAGTCTTTGTAAGTCTCTATGACGTCATAGTTGAGGAAATCGGTGAACATTTTTTCTGCTTTCCATTTGTCGATGAGGGCCGGGATGAAATAACAGCCGGGCTCGTCAGTAATGACAAAACCTTCCTGCAAGCGGCGTCCCATGCGGAGGGAGGCTAGGCCAAACTGGGTAGAAGGATGTGTTTCCTCGTCATATCCCACATAGACCTGACCCAAGCCTTCCATGTCGTGTACGTCGAGTCCCATCATGTGCCCCAGACCGTGAGGCATAAATAGGGCATGCGCACCTGCAGCTATAGCTTCATCAATGTTGCCTTTCATGAGTCCTAAGTCTTTCAAACCTTGGGCGAGTACCTTGCAGACGTTGATGTGCACTTCCTTCCATGTCTGGCCAGGACGGGCGAAGTCGATGGCGTGGTCGTGACAGGCTATTACTATATTATATATGTCTTTCTGGCGATTGGTGAAACGTCCGTCCACGGGTATTGTGCGAGTGAAGTCTGAGCAATAATTATTCACAGTCTCTGCTCCGGCATCAGTTAGCATCAGTTTGCCGGCTTGCAAGATGTTTCCGTGATAATGGTTGTGGAGTGTTTCACCATTTTGAGAGAGGATGGTTGCGAAGGAGTTCATACTACCATAAGAGGCTGCGATACCGTCTATGACGCCGGCGATGTACTGCTCTTTGACCCCGGGCTTGCAGAGGCGCATGGCTGTTGTGTGCATTTCGTAACCGATGTCGCAGGCACGTTCGATTTCTTCGATTTCACAAGGTTCTTTCACGGAACGGAGATCTACAACGGCCTTGATAAGTTCGAGTGAAACGTGTTTCTTCAGTTCGGTCACGCGGACGTTAAGCAAATTTTCCAAGCAGAGCATCGTGTCATGGCGGTAAGGTGGCAGATAGTGGATAGGGCGATTTAGACGGCGTGCTTCGGCGATGAGCTTTTTCAGTTCGGCTGTCGGGGCACTGTGTTCCACACCGACGCTTGTAGCCATATCCTTGATGCTGGGCTGCGGCCCCATCCAGATGATGTCATCCATCGTGACATCATCTCCAAACAAGTATTCCTCGCCATTATCAATGTCAATGACACCCGTTATTCCAGGCTTGTTGATGCCGAAGAAGTAGAGGAAACTACTGTCTTGGCGAAACTTGTATGTGTTGTCCGGGTAGTTGCACGGAGCTTCGTTATTACCCGGGATGAGTATCACGCCGTGAGACATTTTGCTTCGAAGGGTTTCGCGACGTTTCTGGTAATTAGCATTAAACATATATTATGACTCCCTATTTGTTTATTTAAAGTT
>CAZOKL010000063.1:4268-13304 GCA_964580305.1 uncultured Bacteroides sp. | reverse complement strand
CCTCACCATCGGTCTCTTCACGCCCCACTACCTTGAGGCCCATCACTTCGTAGAAGTTCCAAGGCCTGCTGCTCCATGTCCATCATTGAGTATATCTGTTGGAACATATTATAGCTGACGGATTGTCGTGACGGATATTAGTCCTTATAGACCGCTTTCTTGCCGGCCAACAGTGTATTCTTCATCAGCGATACGATGGTCATCGGGCCTACACCACCAGGAACGGGGGTGATGAACGAACATTTGGAAGCCACTTCATCGAACTTCACATCGCCCGTAAGCTTGAATCCAGACTTACGAGTGGAATCGGGCACACGAGTCGTGCCTACGTCAATAATGACAGCGCCTTCCTTCACCATATCAGCTTTCACGAAGTTGGGCTGACCCATAGCCGCGATAATAATGTCAGCCTCACGGCACTCTTTTACCAAGTCCTTCGAACGACTATGACAGACAGTCACAGTGGCGTCTCCGGGATAGGCTTTCTGCATCATAAGCATAGCCATCGGTTTGCCTACGATGTTACTGCGACCTAGAATGACACACTTCTTGCCCACTGTTTCAATATTGTAGCGCTTCAGCAGTTCGAGAATACCGTTCGGAGTAGCCGACACGTAGCAGGGAAGACCGATGGACAGACGGCCCACATTGATGGGATGGAAACCGTCAACATCTTTGCGATAGTCGATTGTTTCGATGACTTTCTGCTCAGAGATATGCTTGGGCAGTGGCAACTGCACAATGAAACCATCCACATCGGAATCAGCATTCAGCTCTCTGACTTTGTCCAACAACTCTGCTTCTGTCACACTAACTTCATAACGAATCAAAGTAGACTTGAATCCGCACTCCTCACATGCCTTCACTTTATTGGCTACGTAGGTCTCACTACCTCCGTCATGACCCACCAATATGGCGGCCAAATGAGGACGTTTGCCTCCGGCAGCCACAATCTGTGCCACTTCGGTTGCTATCTCTTGCTTGATTTGTGCCGAAATGGCTTTTCCATCAATTAATGTCATATCGTTTATTTCTGTTTTCTATCACTTAAATCATATATTCACCACGCCTTCCACTATGTAGGTCGGTGTGTTTCCGATGGAAGTACATGCACTTACTACCAATGTCAACAGAACACCTACAATATAGAAAGTTTTATTTTTCATACAACTTTATTATGAAAAATCTCTCATTACTTTTTATTTCATTTTCGGCATGCCAGGTATTTTTGGCATACGCCCCATCATCTTACTTCCAGTGACCATCTTCATCATTTTACGCGTCTGTTCGAACTGTTTCAGCAAACGATTTACATCCTGCAGACTCGTACCGCTCCCCTTGGCGATGCGTTGGCGACGCGAACTATTGAGAATCTCGGGATGCATGCGCTCCTTCGGAGTCATGGAATAGATGATAGCTTCGATGCTCTTAAACGCATCGTCATCGATATCTATGTCTTTGATGGCCTTACCTACACCTGGAATCATGGACGCCAACTCCTTCAAATTACCCATTTTTTTAATTTGCTGGATTTGCGTTAAAAAATCATTAAAGTCAAACTGATTCTTCTCTATTTTCCTCTGCAAGCGTTTGGCCTCAGCTTCGTCATATTGTTCTTGAGCACGTTCTACCAACGATACAATGTCTCCCATACCGAGAATACGGTCTGCCATACGTGCAGGATGGAAGAGGTCAATGGCTTCGAGTTTCTCACCCGTACCAATGAATTTAATCGGTTTATTGACCACAGTACGAATGGACAAAGCTGCACCACCACGAGTGTCACCGTCAAGCTTTGTCAACACCACACCATCGAAGTCAAGACGTTCATTGAATTCACGAGCTGTGTTTACAGCGTCCTGACCGGTCATAGCATCCACGACGAACAAGGTTTCGTCCGGTTCGATGGCTTGCTTAATGGCAGCGATTTCGTTCATCATTTGCTCATCGATGGCCAAGCGTCCGGCTGTGTCGACAATCACCGTATCATAGCCTTTCGCTTTGGCTTCCTGGATGGCATGTTGGGCTATCTCCACTGGGTCCTTGCTTTCAGGTTCACTGTAGACGGGCACTTGAATCTGTTCGCTTAACACTTTCAACTGTTCGATGGCAGCCGGACGATACACGTCACAAGCCACCAATAGCGGCTTACGATTTTTCTTGCCCTTCAGCATCAAAGCCAACTTACCAGAAAACGTCGTCTTACCTGAGCCCTGCAAACCAGACATCAGGATGACGGACGGACGGCTCTTGAGGTTGATTTCTGCAGTGTTACCCCCCATAAGAGTGGTCAGCTCATCGTGCACAATTTTCACGAGTAATTGGCTGGGCTTCACAGCTGTAAGCACATTTTGCCCCAAGGCTTTTTCCTTCACCGCGTCAGTGAAAGTCTTGGCCACTTTATAGTTTACGTCAGCGTCCAGCAATGCGCGGCGTACATCTTTTAGTGTTTCGGCTACATTAATCTCGGTGATTTTACCTTCGCCTTTCAGTATTTTAAACGACCGTTCCAGGCGTTCACTTAAATTATCGAACATATAGGTATTGCTTATTTTTAGTTTTCACTTATTTTTATTAGAGTTTATACAGACAGGGTTCTTGATTAGCACCCTAAAACCTTATTCAATATAAACTCTATTCTTGACCATAGAGTGCGCAAAAGTACAAAAAAACTTCATAATCCCCTCATGCCAACCGGCATTTCTCATGCAAGGAGCCTTTCACAAACATTCCTAAGTATACCCACACATGATTTTATTCAAGAGACATCTCCTCCGGCACTAATTTAACTAACTGACAACCAGAGAAGATTTGTTGCCGATTAAGACTCTGTGAGCGGATTCCAGCCCTGAGCTTTTAACTCAAACTCTTGGCCATCACGCGTAATCAAGACTAAGCCCAATTCTGGTTGGGTGATATAACCGATAATACGTATTCCTTCCATCTGAGAAATCTTTTCATTGTCGGCCAACGGAACTGTAAACAACAGTTCATAGTCTTCGCCTCCGTTAAGTGCACAAGTGATTACATTCATGTTCAACTCTTCAGCCATAACCGTAGTTTGGTAATCAAGTGGTATACGTTCTTCATAGATACGACATCCGACATGACTCTGCGTACAGATGTGTATGAGCTCTGATGACAGTCCGTCTGAAATATCCATCATGGCCGTCGGGTGAATATTGTGTTCTGACAGTTTCTTTATGATGTTGCCACGAGCCTCAGGCTTCAATTGGCGTTCCAGCAAGTATTCCTTACCGGAGAAATCTGGGTTCACTTCTTTTTGTCCCATGAACACTTTCTTCTCGCGCTCCAACAACTGCAAGCCCATGTAAGCAGCACCTAAATCACCACTTACACAAATGAGATCCGTCTCTTTGGCACCGTTGCGATAGACAATCTTGTCCTTAGGAGCATCTCCTATACACGTAATGCTTATAGCTAACCCAGTAAGCGAGGAAGTGGTGTCACCTCCTACAATGTCGACATGGTGTTGGGCGCAAGCCAGTTTCAATCCCGTGTAAAACTCATCTATATCTTCAATACTGAAGCGTTTAGAAAGTGCCAGCGAGACAGTAATCTGCCGTGGAGTCCCATTCATGGCATATATATCTGAAATATTAACCATAGCTGCTTTGTAACCCAAATGTTTAAGCGGCACATAGGTCAAATCAAAATGTACTCCTTCCATTAATAAATCGGTCGTTACCAGTACTTCTGTGTCTGGATATGACAATACGGCTGCGTCATCTCCCACCCCATACAAGGTAGATTTGTTTTTCAATTCAATACCTTCTGTGAGATGACGGATGAGGCCAAACTCACCAAGGGTTGCGATTTCTGTACGTTGTTTTTTTTGCATATATCACTCAAGCTCTTTGAATAAGTTCACATATGATTTCCGTCATTTTCGGTTCAGCCGCATCTGCTGCTTCTTGCACTTCTTTATGTGATATCTCTGCCACTTGTTCTTGCAAACCCAAGTCTGTGATGACTGAAATGCCAAGCACCCGAATACCACAATGGCGCGCCACGATTACTTCAGGCACCGTGGACATCCCGACAGCATCAGCTCCCAAACAATGATACATCCGATATTCGGATGGTGTTTCAAATGTTGGGCCTTGTGTCCCTAAATAGACTCCTTCCTGAAGCACAATGGACTTCTCTGCTGCGATTTCTTTCGCCAGCGCAATCAGCGTCCGGTCATAAGCCTCACTCATATCCGGGAAACGGGGGCCATAAGGGATATTTTTCCCCCGCAACGGATGTTCCGGGAAGAAATTGATGTGGTCGGTTATAAGCATCAAATCGCCTACGCGAAATACAGGATTCACGCTTCCAGCAGCATTTGACACATAAAGCGTGCGCACGCCCAATTCACGCATCACACGCACCGGGTATGTCACGTCTTTCATCGAATAACCTTCATAATAATGAAAACGTCCTTGCATCGCCATGACATCCTTGTCACCCAGTTTACCTACAATCAGCTTTCCCTTATGTCCTTCTACTGTTGACACTGGAAAATGTGGAATTTCCTTATAGGCTATCTCTACTTTATCTGTGATAACATCAGCCAACCTGCCCAATCCTGTACCTAGGATAATTGCTGTCTGCGGATGTGACTGCATTTTACTTCTCAGAAAAGCTGCTGTTTCTTGAATCTGTTCTAACATAGTCCAATATTTTTTGGTTAAATGCTGTCTGTCCTTCAAAGAGAAACTTTACCTCTATCGGGAGAACATATATATGCGCCTTCACCTCTTCACTAAAGGGAAGATGGTGAAGGCGGGTTTCATCTTTTTCTGTCGTAACAATGAGTGTCCCCCGTTCAGCTTCAGCATAGAGACGATTTATGTTTTCAGCATCCACCGCAGTGAACTGGTGATGATCCGGGAAACAAACAGAGCGTATCGAAGAAGTGTAACTCTTCAAATCAGCCAACAACTTGCCGGGAGTGGCTATTCCCGTCAAAAGGATAACGGGGACATTCCCCCGGAGTGTATCAAGCGAACGTGTTGCGCCTCCACATACAGCAAACGGACGGAGTTCTCCATAGTTCAATGTAGAAAAGAACAAAGTCTGCCGAAGTTGTAACTGCAAGCGCTCCCGAATATGTTGGGCTTCCGAAGCAGACAAGTCAGGCGGACACTTTGAAACCACCACTACATCCGCACGTTCTTTCCCTGACAAAGGTTCACGCAAACGTCCAGCCGGAAGCAAAACATCGTCATAGATGGGTCGTTGATAGTCTGTCAACAGTATATAAAGCCCGGCTTTCACATAGCGATGCTGATAGGCATCGTCAAGAAGGATAACCTCAAGAGGAGGTTGCACCTGCGGCGATGTCATGCACGCGATGCCATGCGGACGGTCTGCATCTACTGCCAGTCTAATGTTCGGAAATTTGCTTTTCATCTGAAAAGGCTCGTCACCGATTTGCTCCATCGGCGTGTGTGGCTCTGCCCAGACAAAACCTTTCGACTTCCGCTTGTATCCCCGACTCAGGACGCCGACTTGCAGACCCGCCCGTACAAGCAGGCGGATAAGATACTCCGTATGAGGAGTCTTACCCGTGCCTCCTACCGTCAGATTTCCCACGCAGATGACCGGCATTGCAAACGTCTGCGAAGAAAGAATTCCTTTGTCAAACATCACATTGCGCAACCATACCCCCAAGCCATAAAGCCAGGTAAAAGGATAAAGCCATCGATATATCCGCATTGTTATTCGTTTTTCACAAAGCTTTTTATACTACAGATTCAGACGAAGTAGATAGGGAAGCCGTGCCTGCACTGGAGCCTTTTCTCGAAGCTGCTTGACAAACTGCAAACTTTCATAGTCAGAGCCCAGCAGTTCACGCAGTTCTGAATGCACCAATCCGTCCCACTGCCTGAAGAGCAATTTCTTCCACAAATCTTCCGACTCAGGACAATATCTGAGTGCATAACCGTCCAGTCCGGCCTTTTCGGCAGCCAGCCGCACGGCCGTGTCCAACCCGCCAAGTTCATCCACCAGTCCAAGCTGTTTGGCCATGATGCCTGTCCACACCCGTCCTTCAGCCATGCTCCGAATGGAGTCTTCCGTCAAGCCACGTCCGTCGGCACAACGCTTCACGAACAAAGCATATTTTTGTTCAATATTTGCCTGTATGTTTGACGCTGTTTCATCCGTAAGCGGACGAAAAATACTCGTTGAAACATGATGAGTATGCACCTCGTCCACCTGCAAGCCAACCTTATCAGCCAGTCCTTCCAGATTCGGAAGCATCCCGAAGATGCCAATCGAGCCAGTCAAGGTCATGGGTTCGGCCACAATACTGTCAGCCGCACAGGAAATGTAATATCCGCCTGAAGCCGCATAACCTCCCATCGACACGATGACTGGTTTCTTCGCCTTCAGATTCATCACCTCATGCCAGATCTGTTCCGAGCCAAAAGCGCTTCCTCCGGGTGAATTTACACGAAGTACAACGGCTTTTATATCGGAGTCCTCGGCCAAGGCACGAAGGTCGTCACATACCAGAGGGGCATGAATGGCCTCTTTTTCCCGCAACGACGAATCATCGTCAATGGCTCCCTCTGCATAATATACGGCAATCTGCGGACGAAACGATTCCTGTAATTCACAGGCTTTCAACTCTGCCAAGACTCCGGTCTTCACCGTATGGAAATCTGTTTTCTCCGTATTATATACCTTATTTATATATGCATCTACGTCATTTTGATAAATCAGTGTGTCTACCATCTTGCACGCCAACAGCTCTTCGGCCGGCCGGAAAGAAAGCCCACGGCACGCATAAGCCTCAAGTGTATCGAGTGCAATGCCACGCGATGCCGACACGTCTTCTGCCATGATGTCCCAGATGGAATGCAAATAAGCTTTCGTCTGTTCGCGACTGGCCTCGCTCATTCGTGTGGACATAAAAGGTTCGACAGCCGATTTATAGGTGCCCACCTTGAAAATATGCATCTTCACGCCGAGTTTTTCGAGCAGTTCTTTAAAGAAAATTGTTTCTGCGCTCATACCGTCCCACGACATCGAACCTTGAGGGTTGAGCATCACACGGTCGGCCACGCTACACACATAATAAGTGCCTTGCGTATAACCGTCGGAGTAGGCTGTGACAAACTTGCCCGACGTTTTGAAATCAACCAAGGCATTACGCAATTCCTGTAGTGCTGCGGGAGGTGCACTCAGCATGCCCGCCTCGATGTGGATGCCTTTCACCCGTGATGAGTTTTTGGCATAAGCCACAGCGTCGAGTATCTGTTGCAGCCCGATATTGGAAAATTCTTTACCCAACAAGGCTTGCAAGGTGTTGTCAGACGAACGGTCGGTCATCGAGCCATTCAGAGAGATGCACAGAACAGAATTGTCATTCACTGATGGAGTGGATGACAACGACGAAGACACACCAATCAATACGGCTATTCCCAATACAGTCAAGATGAATCCGCAGACAAGCAGACCTACCACCGTGGCTAATGTAAATTTCAAAAAGTCTTTCATAATTCGTGTCTGTTATGTTGGGGGTATTATTATTCCGTAAGAATGGCTGCGGGGAACGTCTTTTGTCGGATGGACGAATAACCGGTGGTAAGCGGACGAACGGAATGCCATTGCCGCGACCCGAGCGTATCTGATGTGCCCTGGCTCAACGCATTGGTAGGCGTGCCGCCAGCTATCCATTGCAGAGCAGCGTTGAGTAACAGCTCACGTTCATCACCCAAATCATACCAAAAAGGATATTCCAACTCATTCAGTACATATTGCGGCGTGAAACCGTCGGCATAGTCAGACTCTCCATTGCAATTATACACCGTGGACGTCACAGGATAGATTACAAAGTTATACGGACTGTCGATGAGTGTCATGGCCACGTTTTTTCCTTCGGTCTGAGTGCCCAACAAGTTAACTTCCATGTAGGGTGACAGACAGTTAATCATCATTTCCGAAGCGGAAGCCGTGTACAGACCCGAAATGATGAACAGACGATTGAGGTCAAGGTTAAACTGACTGTACTCAGTCTGCAAGTTCAGCGTACTATTCAGGTCCTGCCGCTTGTCATTGTAGACCAAATGCGCGAACTCCTGTCCCAAAGCCGAGACGGGAGCAAGCATACTGGCCATCTCTTGCGCACAAACGACATAGCCTCCCTGGTTATAGCGCAGGTCGAGAATGAAGTCGGTGACACCCTGTTGCTTGCACACATAAAAGAAATCGGTCATTTGCTCCATATAGGTCTGATCCGTCAAGTCGCTTTCATCGCGTCCCATTTTGAACTCGTTGTAAACCATATAAGCAATTTTCTGCCCATTCAGGTCGATAATCTTCTGCAAGTAATAGGGACTGTTCTCCATCTCCACCGCTGCCGAAAGTGTGATTTCCTTTGTTTCGTCGCTCCAGCTGATATTTCCGGAGGTTACGTCAATGACAGGAATTGATAATGTAAGTGTGACTCCTTGTCCGCTTTGCAGCAACGTAGCATTACTGCTGCTCACGTTGCTGCCATCGATCTGCGAGATGTAGTCGCCGCGTTGCAGCCCTGCGGTGTCGGCCGGCGAACCCTCCAGCACTTGGAGCACACGCGCCATGGAGTGCGTCGTGGTCCCCGTTGGGTCATTGGTCAGCACGAAGTCAAAACCATAGGTCACAGACTGAATATTGTTGCGCGTCTCGGTTTCTTCCGTCAGTTCCAGGTAAGAGTATTCGTCATACGAAGCCAACAGCAACGGGAAAAATTCATCCACCGAAGAAAAATAATCTTCCATCTCGACTTCAGCCATGTCAGCATAATACAGATATATGTCCTGCATTTGAGTTTCTATCCAATGAGTTTCCTCCGTCATGGCCACAAACTCATAAGTGCGGTCTTCCCCGCACGATGAAAAAAATGCCAGCATGACGGCAGTCATCAGGAAGGAAGTCAAAAAAGAAATTCTCTTCATTGGTCACTCGTTTTTAATATTGCAAATATAGACGATTCCGCTTACATCACGACAATCTTCCTTCTAAACTTTTCCTAAGAGA
>CAZOKL010000063.1:0-4168 GCA_964580305.1 uncultured Bacteroides sp. | reverse complement strand
TGACTGTTTGTTTCACAGAATGTTGACCTCATTTCTTCATAGGGAGTCAGTGTCGCTAAGAAATCGCGGTAGATGTCGTTGCGAGTGAGGAGTGCAGCATTTCCCGTGAGAAAGAATTGCTTTTTTGCCCGCGTAATGGCCACGTTCAGTTTGCGGTCGACCCATAACTCTCCGTCACGTACGGGAACACTCAGCAATTCGAGTTGGTAAGGCTGGCTGATGGTGGTGGAGTAGATAATGATGTCGCGCTGACTACCTTGATAGCGTTCCACGGTATCGACGGTGATGTCGTCGGTCTCTGGGATGCCCAATGCACGCAGTTCATGATGTATAAGTGCTATCTGGTTACGGAAGGGGACAATGATGCCGATGCGTTCTGCTGCATGAAACGGCAGTCGATTAATGTGGCACAATTCGTGAATCCCTTGCACAAGCAAGGCCGTGATGTGCGCTTCCTCTCTGTTTATTTTGTTTGAATCGGCGACCGGAGGCGTGTGTGAGGGGAAGAAGCCTGTCCGGGTATGGGCGAGAAAATAGAGTAAGGGAGCAGTCTTACGGTCGGGATAGAGTGGAAAGTCAAGCTCGGCAGTTTGGTGAGGGACGGGTACGATGTTGAGCTTCCCGCCGTAGAAATGCTGGTTGGCAAACTCGCTGATGGTCGGGTGCATGCGCCCCTGATGGTCAAGCATGGCGATGATTCTCGTCTGCGGATGTTTCCGATGCAGGTGATAGAGACGTTCGAAAAAAGAATTGCGGCAATCAGTCAATCCAATGGCTAATAATGCCGGGTCGGTCACTTGAGAATCTTTTTCCGTCTGTAATACAACGGCAGGCAACTGCTTATGGTCACCCACGAGGATAAACTTGTCAATGGCGCATCGTCCCTGTCCGTCGTGCGCACAAAGTATGCCGATGATTTGCGGTTCGAGAATTTGCGAAGCCTCATCGATAATGGCCACTTGGAAGTGTTTCAGTCGAAAGAGGTCGGCTTTGCCCATGACGGCAGCTGTCGTACCAACGAAAATGCGGATACCGTCAATGGTCTGCCGGATGGTGTTACGGTTTGAGCATGTGGCAATGACGTTTTGCAGCAACCGTGGCTGGAAACGCTTCTCGCACGACAAGTGACTGCCGATGCGCACATAATCCGGTCCGCAGGGGATGCTTTCCAACATGCTGCAAATCTCGTCCACGGCGCGGTTGGTGTAAGAAAGGAGCAAAACATTGCATGTCGCATCAGCATGAAATTCCTCCACCATGCTTCGCAGGGCGATGGATGTTTTACCTGTGCCTGGAGGCCCCAAGAGCAGGAAATAGTCGTCAGCCTGTTTGGCACGAAGCACGATGTCGTCGATTTGCGAATTGAGGTAATGGCGGGTGAGTGTCCGCGTCGTGTCTGTGTGTGGTTCTCGCAGTCCCAAGATGAGCTGCTTACGAGCCTCGGGAGCTGTCAGGAAGGTGTAGAGTCCTTGGTAGAGCGCATTGTATGAGCTGTCCATGAAGTCGTGTTCTAACGCATAGTAACTTTGGAGGGTGAACACTTGTCTGTTTCGCTGCTTGTGGCGGAGTTTGAAGCAGATTTCATGGTCAGTGATAGACTCAATGTTGCCCCGGAACACCTGTCGGTTGGTGGCGTTATCATCGTCAGTGTTGCGTTCGTAGAGCAACACGATGTCTCCTTGGCGGAAGTTAGGCAGGAAGCCTTCGTCGTAGTCGGGCACGGAAAGCGTGAGCGTCTCGATGCCTTCGTTGTCATCTATAGAAATAATGTGTAAGTCGGTCAGAATGTTTCCACTGGCTTGTTTGGTAGCAAGATCGGCATTCCATAGGTCAGAGAATCCGCGTGACGAGTCCGGTCGGGCATCGCCTGTTTTGGAAAGGAACTGTTCTTTGGTGATAAAAGAAAGAAAGTGAAGATAATAAGCCGCTTCCGTGCCTTTCATACGGTGGAAAGGAGCAAGCAGTTGTGCCAGTCGGGGGCGTTGCCACTGTGTCCATAGTTTGGATGTGTCGTTCCGTTCATTCAGATTGTCGGGTGTAAGACGTGACAGAACGTCAGCCGCCTGTCCGTGTTTGATGAGCAACTCATTGCCCACGATGCGGTTTCGCAAATCAATGGCCCGCTGTATCTGTACCTTCGAGCTGCGTTCAAGAAATAACTTCGGATAGAGCGAATAGAAAAGAAAGGAATGTATCTCTTCGCGAGGGAGATTGAGGTTGTAATGGAGCACTTCCTTATAAAGTGCCATTTGCAGGGCGTGGCTCTCCTTCGAGCGTTGCCGGCCTCTCCATTCTTCGGCTTTACCCGATTTTAGCTCTATGAGATTTCGTCCGTCGCTTTGGAGCAAATCCATACGACCTTGCAATCCCAAGCTTTCGCAGAGAAAGGACGGTTCCAGCACGGCTCGGTTCTTATCGATGTGGCAGTCGTGCGTGACAAATGATTGCTCCACTGTGCGATGGATATGGTCGAACTGTATGGCGGCTCGAGTGAAATAGTCTTGGTTGATGTCGGGGCAGGTGCAATATTCCATTACATTCAGGCGGAAAGCCTTTTGGATGGAGTTTATAAAGGTGGCGGGAGTATCAGGGCGTTCATTCACGCAATCATCAAGAAATTGGTTGGCGGCGTTTCCCAGCAGGGTATAGAAAGTTGTTTCACGCGGTGTTAACTTGTTTACCAAGTATTGCAGCGGGCTGTGCCCGTAGTTTGTGTAGCAAGCAGCGAGCGCACTGATGTCGATCAGATAGTCCGGTTCGAATACGATGATCTCAGGCAGTAACACACCGGCTTCGTCACTGCGCACGGAGAGCAGATTAAGTTGGGCACCTTCAAACAGCAGTTCGCGGAGTGAGGCAAACTCCTCCGGACAGATGACAGGAAACGGTTCATCGGCCGGATAGGCCTCGTCATAAACATAGATAAAATCATCGTCCCAGCGCATGGAAACGACACGCATCCGCTTGCGTTGTTCGCTCTGGTAAGAAGTTGTCGGGAGTGCACGCCATTGCCGGGGCAGATCGCGGAGCAGGGCAGTAGGAATGGGCTCTGCACAGAGTCGGCTTACTGTTTCACACAAGGCTTTCAGGTCATAGGCATAGTCTTCGGCCGTGAGAGGAAAAGGACGGTGTTGTTGAGCTTGCCGGCCATGGATGCGAAACACCTCGATGGCTTTCGATGGGATGTTTTTCTGGATGCAGAGGTAATGCAGGCGTGAAAAGAGATTGGAAAAGTCGGTCGTCGCCTCGGTCGTGAACTGTTTACACAAACGGTCTAGTAATGCATAGAGGCGGACGTAGCGTTCGCGTATAGAGAGGTCGGACGTGTGGTAGTAGGTAATTTCTTCAAATAGTTCGTTTCCGTTCATGTTTAGAGCTTAATCTTCTCCTTATAATATAGGTAACGACTGAGAATGTCGTCCACAAATTTGCACGTTTCCTCGCCGCGGAAATATCCATTGCGGCACACAGGATCATTGAAGTAATGTTCTTGGCTTTTCAACTTCAGATATTTTTCCACGTTTCCTTTCCAGCGTGTCGGGTTGGCTCTATACTTTATCGCGAGGGAAATGGCATCTTTCACGTGCCCCTCTCCGGCATTGTAGGAAGCTAAAATGAAGTTGATTCGCTCATCCGTGTCGATGATAGAGGCAAAGCTCTTGTCAAGCAGTCCGATGTAGTTCACCGCTGCTTTGATGCTTTCCTCTGGATCGAAATCCTTGTCTGGGGGGACTCCCATTGCCCGTGCCGTGCGCGGCATGAGCTGCATCAGTCCCCGTGCACCAGCCCATGATTCCACCGTTGGATCGAAATTCGATTCGGCGTAGGCTAGCGAAGCGAGTAGCCGCCAATCCCATCCAATGTGTGCAGCATACGTGCGAAAGAGGTCGTCGAAATGTGAAATTTTCCCGTCTTTTACGGAAAGAATGGATGCGTGGACGATGTGTTTCGTTTGCTCAAAGTAGCGCCGGGCGCTGGCTGCATAGGCTTTTGACGTTTTGTTGCGTTTGAACCACTCCGTGATGGCTTGAGCCAGCAGAGGTTCGTCACGGCGTACGGCCCATGACGAACGCTGGGCGAAACTGACATTGACCTGTATGTCGAGATTAGTAAAATAGGTCTTGTTTACCCGTGCCACTTCGTTGTCGCACACTGTGTAGTCAATCAC
>CAZOKL010000062.1:12018-13413 GCA_964580305.1 uncultured Bacteroides sp. | reverse complement strand
TAATTAGCCAAAATATTCAATTTCATTCCAAAATCCCCAATAGACATAAACTTCTACTCATCTATTTTCCGAATCGGAATTTATGATTTAACTTTGCGAACATGATACTGAAACACATATCTATATTCAATTATAAGAATCTATACCAAGTGGAGTTGGATTTCTCGCCGAAAATCAATTGCTTCATCGGACAAAACGGTATGGGCAAAACCAATTTGCTTGATGCTGTCTACTATCTCTCATTCTGCAAAAGTGCCTCTAATCCCATTGACTCACAAAACATCCGCCACGGAGAAGAATTTTTCGTGATTCATGGATTCTATGAACTGGAGGATGGTATGCCAGAGGAAATCTATTGCGGGCTAAAACGCCGTCAAAAGAAACAATTCAAGCGCAACAAGAAAGAGTATCCACGCTTAGCCGATCACATCGGCTTCATTCCCCTCATCATGGTGTCGCCTGCCGATGCAAACTTGATTTCTGGCGGAAGCGAAGAACGACGCCGTTTCATGGACATGGTTATCTCACAGTATGACAAAGAATACCTGGAGGCGTTGCTCCGCTACAATAAAGCTCTGCAACAACGCAACACGCTCCTCAAGCAAGAAGATGAGCCCGACAATGAGTTGCTAGAAGTGTGGGAGGGGATGATGGCAGAGACGGGAGAAACTGTCTATCGAAAGCGCAATGAGTTTATCCACGAATTTATCCCCATCTTCCAATCATTTTACTCCTACATCTCACAAAATCGTGAACAAGCGGGTCTCACCTATCGTTCCCATGCCCAGCGGGGTGCACTCATTGACGTCATCCGTGAGAGCCGACTGAAAGACCGTATAATGGGTTACTCGCTCCACGGAATCCACAAGGATGAATTGGACATGCTGTTGGGAGAGCTACCCATCAAGCGAGAGGGCTCGCAGGGACAAAACAAAACGTACCTCATAGCCCTAAAGTTAGCACAATTCAACTTTCTGAAACGCACTGGTAGCCAGACGCTTCCTATTCTACTACTTGACGACATTTTTGACAAGCTGGACGCCTCACGCGTAGAGCAAATCGTGAAGCTCGTGGCCAGCGACAGCTTCGGACAAATATTCATTACTGACACCAACCGCGACTATCTGGACCAAATACTCAAAAAAACAAAACAGAACTATCGTTTGTTTACCATTGTCAATGGCTCCGTCACAAACAACACCAAGGAGGCACAAACCGTATGAAACGAAATAAAGCAGAACCAATAGGGATGCTCATCCGGCAATATATGCGCCAGGTAGGTTTGGAGTCACCGCTCAATGAATATCGACTCATCCAAGCTTGGCAAAAGGTACTCGGCTCCGATGTTGCCATCTACACAGGTGATCTGTTCATCAAAAACCAAATACTCTATGT
>CAZOKL010000062.1:0-11918 GCA_964580305.1 uncultured Bacteroides sp. | reverse complement strand
CAGCACCAAGTCAACCGAACCGTAATCAGTAAACAACTGTCCCGTAGGTTCCTCGATGTGATAAGCATTCGACTTCAAATTCTGTTGTCCCGTGTAACATTTCAATTCCAAATCATCACCTTTCACCACAGGGAGCAGGATGCACTTTTTGTCTTTCCAGCGTTCCACAAAAGCATGTGTTTGCACTTCGTCCGGCAATGAATAATAACACAACACCGTACGCGCTTCCTGAAATAGAGGTAGTCGCTCCACATGAACAAACAACTGCTCGGAAGCGGCTGAAAGATCCGACGCTTTCATCATGCCTTTTAGCAGTGCAATGCGTTTGCGCAATGCCTTCTTTTCTTCCATCATTGCTCTGTATTCTTTTCTTCGCTGTTGGGAACCTGTGGAAATGCATCCCCTTTTTCCAACACTTCGATAGCTTTAGCCACAGTGGGGTCGCTTTCATTCAAATACTGGATATAATCGCCGAAGTCAAGCGCATAGTTCACGATGCTGCCAATGACCAGCCGTTCCAAAAGGGTGTATGACTTCTGAATCATCAGGTTGCGACGTTTAATGCCACGTGTCTCAGCAAAGCGCGCAAACTTGTCCACCAGATTCTTCTGTTTTAGATAAGCCACAAGTGAAGCCTGATCCTTAAACTCTTCCAGCTTCTGGCGGTTCTTGTCAGTATATTGGAAACCAAACTCAATGTAGACACCACGATTCACACACGTCATATAATAAGAGGTGTACCCAGTGGTGTCTTGCGGCACGAAATAATCAGGCATAATACCCCCATCTCCGTAGACAGAACGTCCCAACACGGTGTGATAGACCTCTTTTGTGTTTTGCTTG
This sequence comes from uncultured Bacteroides sp., assembly GCA_964580305.1. GTDB lineage: Bacteria > Bacteroidota > Bacteroidia > Bacteroidales > Bacteroidaceae > Phocaeicola_A. Next base: position 11,075 of record CAZOKL010000062.1, on the reverse strand, counting down.
ATACTATCCTCCGAGAAGAACTCTCCATGATTAAATCGGTTCACAATGTCATATTCATACTCCATGCTTTCACCGCGCGTATAAGGCTTTTGGATGCAACGGCCCGATGGTGTGTAATAACGCGACACGGTCAGACGCATGGATGAACCGTCACGGAAGTCGATAGGTTGCTGCACCAGTCCTTTGCCGAAGGTCCTCCGTCCGACAATTACGCCACGATCATTATCCTGAATGGCACCGGAGAAGATTTCACTGGCTGAGGCTGAAATTTCATCTGTCAAAAGTACCAACGGTGTATTCTGGTTCGTGCCACGCCCGTCCGAACGGAATTCCTCACGTGGCGACTTCCGTCCTTCAGTGTATACAATTAGCCTGTTTCTCGGAAGGAACTCATTAATGATGCTCACAGCAGCTCCAAGGTAGCCCCCCGTATTGCCACGTAAGTCAATAACCAGCGACTCACTCCCTTTCTGCTGAAGGCTGGCAATGGCAATCATCACCTCAGCATACGTAGTTTCAGCAAACTTATTTATCTTGATGTAACCAATCTTGTCGGTCAACATGTAATAAGTATCGACACTCTTCAACGGAATGTCACCACGCACCACCGTAAAGTCGAGCGTTTCTTTCACTCCTGGCCGATAAATACCTAGTTTCACGATAGTACCTTTCTCACCCTTCAGTTTCCGCTTTGCCGACTCTTCCGTAACCCTCTTCCCGACAAAAACCGAATCGTCCACGGCAATAATGCGGTCACCCGGCATCAAGCCAATCTTCTCTGACGGCCCGCCTTGAATTACATTGTTGATGCAGACAGTATCCCGTTGAATGGTAAATGACACACCTATGCCGCTAAAATGTCCCTTCAAGTCTGCATTGCTAGCCTCCACATCTTTTGCCGATATGTACATGGAGTGTGGATCGAGCTCAGCCAAAATCTGTGGCATAGCTTTCTCCACCAAATCCGTCATACTCACCGAATCGACATATTTGTCGTCAATGATTCGAAGCAAGTCGTTCAACTTATTGGATGATGTATTGATGATGCTCAACCTGTTTCCAGAAAAATGGTTTGCATAAAAAGTTCCAATCAAGACTCCCACCACGACACTGGCGGCGATAATAATGGGAATGAAACGTGAAGTCTTATTATTCTCATTCATATTCTTATTGATCTTTAGGATTCACATATACTATCTTTACACCAGCCTTGCGCAGCAAGTCAAGTCCGTCTTCCAACCGATATTTTTCCGAATACACCACCCTACGGATACCCGCTTGGATGATTAGCTTGGCACATTCGATGCAGGGCGATGCTGTCACATACATCGTAGCTCCATCACTGCTGTTATTGGAACGAGCTATCTTCGTGATAGCATTGGCCTCAGCGTGCAGGACATAGGGTTTAGTCACATTATTTTCGTCTTCACACACATTCTCAAACCCTGAAGGAGTGCCGTTATAGCCATCCGATATTATCATCTTATCTTTCACAATCAACGCTCCCACTTGACGACGTCGACAATAGGAATTCTCCGCCCAAATGGTTGCCATGCGTATATAACGCTTATCCAACTCCTGCTGCTTAATCTCTTCATGCATCATAACGTGTCACCTTTTTTAATTGCTTGGACTAAACAAAACAGAATTACCCGCCTCTGTATAAATACGAAGGAACGTATAGCTGCCTTCATAACGGACAGCATTTTCCAATCGATTAATCAGTGCACGACTTAATTCATCTGTACCCGCAGTTCCCGAATTCATCGTGAATTGGATGGTCTGACTCTTCCCATCCACAATCCAACGACCACTAAACACATATGACCCTGCTTGTGCATTAAATGTTTCCGGACTAAAGACAATTCGGTATGAGTCTCGATTGTTGGCCAAAACCTGGTCATCTATGTTTTCCGGCAGCCCTTCTGCATCAAGAAAACTCGACACATACCATGTCCGCTCTATGAAGATACCTTCTATGTCGTCTTCCTCATTGCATCCAGCAAACAGAGAAAACAATACACAAAAAAGAGGAGCCTTTAACAAAAGTCTTATCTGCTTCATATTCATATCTATTTTTATTTCAAATCATTTCTTAATTTCATTGCGACGCAGCAAAGCATCAATCGTCGGTTCCTGCCCACGAAAACGTTTATAAAGTATCATCGGATGCTCCGTTCCTCCTTTAGACAAGATATTGTCACGAAACGACTGCGCTACGCCTAAGTTGAAAATGCCTTTCTCTTTGAACACAGAAAATGCATCGGCATCAAGCACTTCGGCCCACTTATAACTATAATAACCTGCTGAATAGCCTCCGTTCATGATGTGAGAGAATTGGACACTCATGCACGTTTCAGGCACGATGGGCAAAAGCTGCGCTTTCTTCCACGCATCCTGTTCGTAGGTGCGTACATCACCGTCGAACGCTTCATGACGTGTGTACCAAGCCATATCAAGCAAACCGAAGCTGACTTGACGCAGACAAGCATAAGCCACATTGAAATTGGAAGCCTTTACGATGCGTTCCACATATTCGTCCGGCAAGAAATCACCAGTCTGATAATGCCGCGCAAAGGTGTATAAAAAGTCCTTTTCTATGGCAAAGTTCTCCATAATCTGCGAAGGTAACTCCACAAAATCACGATAGACACTCGTCCCGCTCATAGAAGCATAACGGGTGTTGGCAAACATACCGTGGAGTGCATGACCGAACTCATGCAAAAATGTTTCCACTTCTTCCAGCGTCAACAAGGCAGGTTTACTGATTGTGGGTTTCGTGAAATTCGTCGTGATAGAGACATGAGGACGACTGTTTGTGCCATCGTCTTCTATCCACTGGTCCTTGAATGAGGTCATCCAAGCTCCAGACTGTTTAGTCTCCCGCGGATAGAAATCTGCATATAATACTGCCAAATAACTGCCATCTTTATCAAAGACCTCGTATGCCTTCACATCAGGATGAAACACCGGTATCTCCTTGTTTTCCTTGAACGTGATGCCATATAGACGCGTTGCCAACCCGAACACACCGGATATGACTTTGTCTAGCTCAAAATACGGACGAAGCAACTCCTGGTCTATACTGTACTTCTCATTTTTCAGCTTTTCCGAATAGTATGACCAATCCCACGGCATCAATTCAAAGTCCTCACCCTCAAAATGCCGTGCATATTCTCTGATAGCTTTACACTCGGCTTTTGCCGTAGGCATATATGCTTCTATCAGTTCATTCAGAAGACGATAGACGTTGCTGGTGTTTTCCGCCATACGCTTTTGCAGGACATAGTCGGCATATGTGTCATAGCCCAGTATCTGCGCCAGTTTCATACGGGTATTCACGATAGCAGGAACTATACCCAAATTGTCAGACTCATCATCGTGAGTGCACTGCGTCATATAAGCCATGTACATCTGGCGACGTAGGTTACGGTCGACACAATAGGTCATGAAAGGGCGATAGCTGGGTGCATGCAACGTGAATACCCAACCATCCACACCTTTTTCCCGTGCTGTCTGAGCCGCAGCCTCGACTACCGACTCCGGCAAACCAGCCAACTGTGATTGGTCAGTAACCACCAGCTGGAAACGATTTATTTCCTTCAGTGTGTTTTGTGCAAACTGCACAGTGAGCTCACTAAGCTCCCTACTCAAACGGCGATATTCTGCCTTGACTTCACCTTCCAGATTAGCTCCGTTACGCACAAAGCTGTCATACGTCTTCTGCAACAGTTCACGATCTTCTCCTTCAAGATGGCCGGTCCCCTGTTTATAGACTGCCTTTACACGAGCAAATAGCTTTTCATTCAGACTTATATTGTTGCTATGCTCAGTCAACACAGGAGACATCTTTTGAGCAAGCTGCTGCATGGCGTCACTACTTTCGGCTTCCATCAAATTAAAAAACACTTGGCACACACGTTCCAACAACCTGCCCGAACGTTCCAGTGCGACAATGGTATTCTTAAATGTGGGAGCTTCAGAACTGTTCACAAGAGCGTCAATTTCGGCATTCTGCTGCCGCATACCTTCACGAAAAGCCGGTTCGTAATGCTCTATTCGTATGCGGTCGAAAGGATGGGTATGATGAGGTGTGTGATACGTTTCAAGAAACGGGTTGCTATTGATTATCTGTTCGGTCATATTTTAAATCTACGTTTATGTTCCACTTTTTATGGTTTGCTCCACTCGCCGTACTTCCCGACGTTCTTTCAGATGAACAAAGTCTGGGACACATATTTCCCCACGATGCAAGGTTATCCAATGCTTATCCTGCATCTCATTCAGAGCCTTGGAAATACGTATCCGTGTACTGGAAAGTAGCTTCGCCAAGTCATCCATTTTGATTTTCAAACGTTTTTCACCTGTGGGAATGATGCTATGAAGAAGAATGAAATCCACGATACGGTCTTCCACGCTCCCGGTCATGTTAGTCCACAAACGGTCACTCAGGTTCTGAACACGGTTGCTCAGTATGTTCAGATAGTTCAAACGAATGATTTCGTAATTACTCAACTCAGAAAGTAAATAAGACTTTTCTATGCTGACAAAATCGCAAATAGTCGACGTTATGTAATTGGCCGCATACTCCGTACGCCAGCCAAAAAGCGAATATGGTTCAAGCAGAGAAGGAGCACTTATCTCTTCGTAAAACGTGTACAAATCGTCCTTATCCGATATCTCGGACATCAGACTTCCATTGAGCAAAAAAACCAACTCCTTGCACTCTTGGCCTTTACGAAGTACAATATCACCCGACTTACGTTTAGAAAAATGTATCTTTACTTTATCCAAAATGCTAGTAATATCATTCTTACTCAGCCCTTGAAACAATGGTAATTGGAGTAAAGTATCATACATCGTTATCGTCATTGTTCACATTGATTTAGAAAGTACAAATGCTAAATTGTACAAATATAATTATGAAAAAAATCACACGTAGTCTTTTTAGCTCATGTTTTATGTTTTTTTCTTTTCTTAAAATGATTAGAAGAATGAAGAGCCGTATCGAAAATTTGAATATTTTTGTGCAAAAGAATAAGATTCATGTTTTCAGAATTTAATTTCCAACAACTCGTCAGTGCTTTCATCGTACTGTTTGCAGTCATTGACATCATTGGTGCAATTCCCGTCATTTTAAGCCTAAAACAAAAAGGTCGTCCCGTCAATGCACTGAAGGCGACCCTTATCTCTTTCGCACTGCTTCTGCTCTTTTTTTTCGGTGGAGATGCTATCCTGAAAATATTCCAAGTGGACATCGCTTCCTTTGCCATAGCCGGAGCACTTATCATCTTCCTGATGGCACTGGAAATGATTCTGGATGTGGAAATTTTCAAAAATCAAGGCCCTATCAAAGAAGCCACACTTGTCCCACTAGTCTTTCCGTTGCTGGCCGGTGCGGGAACATTCACCACGCTGGTCACCCTGCGTGCGGAGTATGCAACCATCAACATCCTCATGGCGCTCACACTCAACATGGTGTGGGTGTTTTTCGTATTGAAGATGACTGACCGCATTGAACGCTTCCTAGGTAAAGGCGGCATCTACATCATGCGTAAATTCTTTGGCATCATCCTAATAGCCATCTCAGCCCGACTCTTTACAGCCAATATCACCGCACTCATCGCGGAACTTCAAAAATAATAATATAATCGCAAACATGAAATCACACCAATCGTGAAAAGAAAATCCCTATTTGATAGGGATCACATAGAAATGAATCGCCATAACCAGTTTTAACACAACCTTTCTATATTCTTGTCAAAAAGAGTGTGTCAAAACAGGATTTGTCCATATTCTCAGCACAAGCCAACATAAATCAAATACATTTTCAGTTTTCTATTTGCTTTATCTGCGCCATCTGACATTAAAAAGTTGTCATCAGCTGCACTCATGCCTGAACCTTCCCATTTTGACACACTGCAACCCGTGTTAACCTAGAGAATAAACAGTGGTTACATCATCAATAACCCGGATTCTGAAATTCAGAACCATTTGTAATCGTGGCTGTAAAGGTCGTCGAAATGGGACGCAATGCGTACTCCGGTATAAAGTATTGGCCTATTTCCGGGTGTGTCTCCTGCAAATAACTGTCATCGTCAAACATACCCGTACGTTTCAGGTCCATAAAGCGGCAATACTCACCACAAAGTTCACGACCACGCTCGTCAAGCACCGTGCGAATTGTTGCTACACCACTCAACAGATTGGCCCCTGCACGCTGACGCACTATGTTGATATAACCCATGGCATTGGATCCTCCGTTCAAATAAATGTCGAGTTCAGCTGCAATCAAATAGATTTCGGCCATGCGTATGATGAATGTCGCATTCAAATTACCGTTTCGCATACTGCTGGCGCTCACTACGTAGATATTGCTACTATTGTGCTTGTTCAGTGATGGATAGAAGTAACGGAACAAGTTCTCGCCACTTCCTTTGGTCATTATGATGCTTTTGCTGGCATCGTCATACACATCCGTATAATCTATCAGTAAGTAGTTTGAAGTTGCCTTATTGGCAATCTCGGTCGCATAGTCATCATCTTGTGGCATGACAAACTTGATGGCTTTGTCGCCCACATTGATGGTCTCCCCCACCATACTTGCATCCTTATCATAATTGTTCGCATCGCCTGTGGTCCATGAATACTCTCGATTTGCATCCCATTCAGTGGTGAAACATTGATGGAAACGCGGATCAAGCGTGCCATTATCCTGCACAAAAAGACTCAACAAATGTTGGGTGGGCATGAACGTGCCTTCGATGCCGCCCTCCCATGATATACGCGACTCTTGATTATCTTCGCGTGCGCCAAAACGTGACAACGCGCAGAGGAAATACTCATTGTTTCGATTCAAACGATAATTTCCATTACTGGAACCATAGTTGTCAGATCCCGCATACAAGTTATGTTTCCACAATGCTTCTTTATTCTCCATGTTGTTTTCCTCTGCAAAGACATCAGCAAAGTTGTCATACATATAGGTATTATAGGCAGCTCCCCCACCTTCACAGTCATTAATCAGAGCTTGAGCAGCATCCATTCCCGTTTGCAGAAACTCCGTAGTATCATACTGATAAGTTTGCAGACAGGCTTTGGCAAGGAAACCAAGGGCTGCTTTCTTTGTCGGACGTGTCAGCGTTGTATGATCGCCCACTTCAAGATTCTCAGCAGCATATTGTAAATCGGGAATAATGACTTCACGATATATCGTTAACGGTTCAGTGCGTTCCGGCGAATAGTCAACCGTAGTGGATGGTTCGGTGAGCATCACTACACCGCCAAACATTTCCACGAGATTATAATAATATATTGCCCGCAGGAAACGCGCCACAGCCAACTTGGCATTACGCACCTCTGTCGTAAAGCCGGGATTGTCCACCGTGGAAATAGCCAAGTTGCAGGCACCTATACCATCGTAACCCGCATTCCAGATATTATTCGTATAAGTAGTGTTAGGAGACGCACCTGCATAAAACTTAAACAGATAATCATACGAACCGGACTGATTGGCCCGATATGTCCATAAGTCAGTGTCTGCCTCAACAAAGCTCATATAGCCCAAAACAGCATCGCCTGTACCTGCCGAGCCATAAAAATGACGCTCCAAGCCAAAGTAACAGTTGTTCAACAGGGTTTCATATCCTTCTTCCGAAGTGGAAAGGTTTTCCAATGTGTAACCTCCCGGATTCACTTCCTCCAACGAGCAGCTCTGCATCATGACCACACATCCCAGCGCAGAAGCCAGCACGACATTTTTTATTATATGTTTCATAAAGCTTTTTTCTTAATTAAGTTAGAATGTAATGTTAATGCCGAATACAAACTGTTTGTATGTCGGGAAACTGTCTGAACCACCTGTTTCCGGGTCAGTGTCTTTCAGCTTAGAGTCTTTCGTAAAAATAAACGGATTATAGGCCGTGGCATAGATGCGGCATCTCTCCATCAGAATTTTACGCGAAATAGATTGCGGCAGAGTATATCCCAAAGTGATATTCTTTATCTTGACGAAAGAACCGTCACACACACGCAGTGCAGAATAGACAGTACCTTGATTAGAGGCAGTACCAGGGCGTGGATAGTAGGCGTTCTCGTTCTCTTCTGTCCAATATTTCACGCCTGCCAACTGGTTGGTCGTTAGGCTGTTTTCTGCTGTATAGTATCCCAAGAGGTCACTTTCGATAGTCTGTCCGTAGCGTGCCATGACAAACACAGAGAGATCAAACCATTTATAACGGAATGAGTTGTTCAAACCGACAATCCAATCAGGATTCTCATGACCCAACACCATACGGTCTTCCGTACTGTATTTATGCACGCCTCCGTCACCGTCGCCATTTTCATCAAATTGTTCAATAGTCTGAATCTTAATGAAACCGGGCTCCACTCCATAAGCATCCATTAAAGAAGCATCATCTGTGGTTTTCCACAAACCTATATATTTATAACCATAAATCGAATTAATGGCCGAACCCACAAACAGGCTTTCACTGATTAAGTCCCCGTCCGGAAGCTTGTCGATTTTCTCACGCCCCCAAGTCAGAGACAACGAAGTGTCCCATGTGAAATCCTTCGTCTCAAAGTTATGACTGTTGAGGGTTACTTCAACACCATAGTTAGACGTTTGAGCCAGGTTTTGCCAACTCGACAAGGGTGAGCCCCATCCGGTGATACCGGAAGTAATGGGCAGTGTGCGTTGAAAGAGCAAACCTTTAGTTATCGTTGAGTACCATTCAATGGAACCGTCCAAACGATTGTCCAGCACTGTGAAGTCCAATCCCACATTCCAGTTATAAGACTTTTCCCAGCCCAGGTTACTTCCTGCAAAGGTTCCGGTGTATTGGGCAAACTGCACATAGTTACCATCCACGGTCACACCCCATGCCGGATACAGATAGGCTTGTGTCTGGGTCACATAAGCTCCCGTACCTCCGGAATTACCCGTGATACCATAACCTACACGAAGTTTTAAGTTGTTCAACCAACTCCTCGTGTTAGCCATGAAAGGTTCATCAGATATGCGCCATGCGATAGCTCCAGCAGGGAAACTATCCCATTTGCTTCCTTCAGAAAACCAGGAGACTCCGTCCCAACGATTGGAGAAAGTAAACAGATACTTACCCTTATAAGAGTAATTAAAGCGAATGGCATAACTCATTTTTTGTGTCTGCGCGTAATCTGAATAGATATACTGATTACCCGAAGCTGATGCCAATCGGTGATATTGCCAGCTGTCCACCATATATCCACCGCCACCGGCTATGGTTTGCTCTGTTACGTCTTTTGTCCACGAAGTGATGAACTGGGCACCAAACGTATGGTCTTTAATCGTCTTATTATAAGAAAGAATGTTTTCCCACGTGTAACTCCACTCATCATCATGAGTCTTCTGTGCATAAGGTGCAGAACCGTAAGTGGGCAGATTGGCCGAACAATACTCACCCCAATACCGACCGGTGCGTGAATTTGACAATGTGGCACTAATGACCGACCGATAGCTCAAACCCTCTATCGGTGTAAGCTCCAAGTAACCATTCACATTCACATAAGTGGACCGTGTGTTATAGGCATACTGGTTTTTGATAAAATCGCCTAAAGGGGTGTATTGGCCATTGATATATTCATAATTGATACTGCCATTTTCATCATAAGCCTCACCCAATGGAAATGCTGTCAATGCTTTGGTAAATGTGTTCGACTGTCCGCGATTGCGGTTCGAGTAGGTAAGATTCGAAGTAAAACCCATTTTAGCCCACTGGTTGATTTCTTGATCAACATTCAAGCGCAAGGTAAACTTGTCCATGTTGTCGTTGTCCAACAAACCTTCTTCCCGTCCATAGGAAGTGGAAGCAAAGATGTGGCTTTTTTCCGTACCACCGGTCACTGACACGCTATACTTCTGCATCGTGGCCGTGTTTCCCGCAATCTCGTCCACCCAGTCTATCCAGTTTCCCTGGCTGTAGGCTTCATAATAAGCTGAGTTGCCAAACAGTGTCTCCATATCGCTTGGATAGACTCCATTGATATATTTGTAGGCCTCACGCTGATAATTCACCCATTCGTCACCTACCATTCCGTGAGAGTAGTTCGGCGAACCGCTAAAGCCATAATAAGCATCAAAGTTCACTTGGGGTTTTCCTTCTTTGCCACGCTTTGTTGTAATGATTACCACACCATTGGCACCGGCAGAACCGTAAATGGCCGTTGACGATGCATCTTTCAATACGTCAATGCTCTCAATGTCGGAAGGATTCACCTGACTGTAGCTTCCGGGAATGCCGTCAATGATGAAAAGCGGCTCATTGTCACCATAGATGGAACGAGAACCACGCAACAGAATAGTAATATCCCCACCAATCTCACCAGATGTTTTCGTAATATCCAGACCTGCAATCTTACCCTGCAGAGCCTCCATTGCATTGTTGGTGGGCGCTATCACAATGTCCTCATTCTTCATTGAGGCCACAGCGCCCGTGAGGTCACGCTTCTTCACCGTGCCATAACCAACCACCACCACTTCATCAAGCAACCTGTTGTCTTGCTCCATCCTCACAACCATTTTGCCAGAAGTGATTCTTACGGTTTGAGCCTTGTAGCCCATATAAGTCAACTGGAGTTCTGTCGCTCCCGCCGGAACGTTAAGTATGAAATTTCCATCAAAGTCAGTAATCGCACCAACTTGAGTGCCTCTAACCACCACCGAAACGCCAATCATTGGTTCTCCGTTCTCATCAAGAACTTGTCCGGTGACGCTCCGTGTTTGTTGAACTACTTGAGGATGAACACTTCTACCCCCCCCCACGACAGTTTCAGCCGTCATTGGAAGAGAGAGTAACAGAGCTGAAATCCCCACAAAAAGTGAACGACCACAAAATCCGGTTCCTACCGTCAGCATGTGGCATACAGATTTTCGCATGTTTTTCATATTCATAAGATTTCATAAGGTTAACTAATAATTAGTTATCGCAATATAAACCATTTAACAGAACAATCACGATTATTTTTTTATTTTTTAAGAATTTAGATTATCCTTTATTAAAACAGACACAAATGTATCTCAACAAACCACACAC
>CAZOKL010000061.1:0-13441 GCA_964580305.1 uncultured Bacteroides sp. | reverse complement strand
CTGCCATTTATCAATAAGACTTTCATGTGAATATGTTGATTTAGATTGGTTCTATGGGTCAAGATAATATAGCCGTGGGCGACACACCATAATGCCGTTTGAAGGCAACCGAGAAGTGCGACTGGTTTTTGAAGCCCACCCGCGTATAAACGTCGGCAATGCGCTTGCCTCCTTCCTTCATCAGTGCGTAGGCCACCTCCAGCCGCTTGCGTATTAACCATTTCTCGGGCGTGAGATTGCTGACCTTCTTGAAGTCACGTTTGAATGTGGCCAGACTCCGACCGGTGTAATGGGCCAGTTCCTCCATGCTGAACTCATACATATAGTTCTTGTTCATGAAGTCCAGGATGTCTATCTTCCACGGTTCGTTGAAGTCAAAGAGCATCGGGGCAAAGCACTTATCGATGTGCAACAAGGCCAACAAGCCTTCCTGCAACTTCAAGCTCATGAAGTCATCCTGTGGCTTCACGGACGTGTCAAAATAAGGAGTCATAGAGGCAAACAAACTGGCAATCTCGGCCGTGCGGGGCAGCTTGACAACCGCAGGTTCGAGCTTAGGCGTATCAGCGGGCACTTTGTATGACTCGAACCTGGCATACACATCGCGCAGAAAATGACGGGTAAACATAAGGAAGATGCCACAGTAGCGTTCGCCGTCACAGGGTTGTTTATGCATTGTGATGTGATGGTCGCGGGGAATGAACACACACTCCCCCTTGCCTACGTGGATCTGTTCGTGTCCGTTGTCGAGCACCATCTCGCCGGAATAGACATAGTTCATGGCATACTCGGCCGAGCGGTGCGTGCACGCACTGCTCCCGTCGTAAAAGAAACTGTAAAACACATTGTTGTAGTTGAATATATACTTCATGGGGCTTGACTGCCCTTTGTGGGTCTGTGTTGCATTCATCGTATGTGGTTCTTTTGGAAAATCAATGCAAACATAAGGAAACTGACGAAATAAAAAAAGGCTTACCTCTCACAAGGTTAAGCCTTATCCGTCGGAAAGAGGCGACTCGAACGCCCGACCCCTACGTCCCGAACGTAGTGCGCTACCAACTGCGCTACTTTCCGTTTTGCGTGTGCAAAGGTACGTACTTTTTCATAAATACCAAATTTCAGAGTGAAAATTTCAAATGTATCTATATAAGAATGCCTAAGTCACATCTTATTTTGTTTACTTTCTTCTTCATGTAATACAGCTGTTGGCACAAGTCTTTTTGCCCCGCAACATGCACGGATGAAACTCTTATGCAACTCTTCCCATTGGCCACTGAGGGTGTTCATGGAAGAGAAAAGCAGGTTAGCTCCAGCGCCGAGTAGGATATTGTCAGGCAGTGGACCGGTATTGACAGCTATGGTAAAGATCCCCGCGCTTACTCCAGCTTGCACTCCCATCGGGGCATTTTCAACAACAATGGCCTCCCACGGTTGCAGTTTAGCTTTTTCCAGTGCCATCAAGTAGGGTTCCGGATTGGGCTTGCCGTGACGCACGTCATAGGCTGTGACCATAAGTTCGGGTCGGAACGTATTGGGGAAGTTCCGGTTTAATCGTTCCAACAGAGAAGTCTGTCCAGATCCAGTGACAACCATGATGATCAGCCCTTCGGATTTCAGCTGAGCGATAAGTTCTGCGGCTCCCGGCATTCGTTCGGCTTTGGGAAAAGAGTTGAACAGTTCCGTTTTGGTTCGATAGATGCGTTCGATTTCCTCGGGTGTGGCGTTCATTCCGCGTTCACGCTGACTGACAAGATTAATAGTTGCTGCACCGGTACGTCCTTCATGCATGTAAGCTTCTTCGGATGACAGATGCATGCCATAGCGGGCCATAGCTTCATGCCAGGCACGGGCATGGTTAGGCATAGAGTTGAAGAGCACACCATCCATGTCAAAAAGGACAGCTCGGAGCTGGATGCGGGTATAGGCGTGTTGTTGAAGGTAGTTCTTGATCTCGTTCGTATACATTTTGTTTTTTCGTTTACAAGTAGACAATGTCAATACGGGAGTGTTGATATCAACTGCTTTCTTGCATGATCAGTACTTCTGTGTCTGAAGACTTTATCATGACACAGTTTTTCGAAGGCAAAGTTACTAAAAACCTTAGAATTCGTACCCGAAGCTGATGTAGGTGCCCAATTTGTTGGTGATGTTGGAGTAGTTGAATGTAATTTCCAACGGGCCAAGGAAGGTATCATAGCCATAGGAAACACCACCTCCCCACATCATGTGGTCGAAGAGGTACCGCCACTCATCATTCTGTGCTCCTGTATTTCCTGTCACTGTAACGTAGTGATTGGTACCCATACGTTGGCGGAAACGTACTCCTGCAGTGAAAAGTCTCGAACCTGCGAGTTGCATGTAGTTGATACCGACAAAGGGAAGCTGGTGGTCAACATAACGTCCGGACGCATTACCACCCATCATGTTGGCAATGGCGAAACTGTATTCATCGTTCAGGATGGCTCGTCCACCGACCCAAGGCAGGAAAGTGAAGCGATTGGTAAGTCGGAATGCTCCTTCCCAGAAAGCCGAGATAACAGGGAACATGCGTTGACCGTTGTACTTCACGCCGTTGTCCGTGTACAGTTCTGCTGCGATGTTCCACTTGGTTCCTTTCGTGGGATAAGTGCGCCGGTTGTAACTGTCGAATTCCATGTGTCCGTAGTAGACAACGAGATGCTGGTCCTGGATGTCAAGATCTCCATCGTTGAATCCGCTGGGCAGTAGGATATCATCATAGTTGTAATATTCATAACGTGCTCCCAACGAACAACGGATACTGTTCCAGCTACGCGAAATGTTGACTTGTCCTAAATGGTGGGTGTAGGAATAGGTGCAAAACTTGTCACCATAATTATAGAGGTCCATGTCATTGTTGTCAATCTGATAGCTAAACGTAACATACCATTTGGGATTGAACGGGTGTCCTGTGTAGTCAATCCGTCCGGCAAGCTGTTGCCCAAGAAGTACGGTGAGCGAAGCCTGGTGTTTCTTCTTCTTATCAAGGAAGACGTTGGTGTTCAGAGCGAGTGCTGCCAATGACTCATTGTCAAAGTGTATGCCCACGCTAATGGAGTTTGCCGGGATTTCCCCCGTGTCGATTTCAGGGACGACAGCCACTTTGGCCTGTGCCTCACGTGGCAAGGTAACGAAGGGGCCATGTTTCTTAGGGACATAGTTTGGAGCAATGCCTATCTGTCGTTTCAGATTAATGAGATTTTCCCAGTTGAGTCGTGCAGCGTCCTCCCCACGTTCGAGCAAGGTCTGTATAGCCAATTCGTTGAAACTGGCCGAAGAAAATCCTTTGACGTCCACATGTATATACACATCGCTGTTTTGCACATTTTCGTTATATTTCTCCACCCCCATAAGGTCAATAATTTGTCCGGCGATGTCGGAAAGAGTATTCAGTTCATCGGTCGATGAAAGTTCCTTTTTCACGTCGACTCCGATAATGATGTCAGCCCCCATATTCCTGGCCACGTCAACGGGATAGTTGTTACACATGCCACCGTCGACCAGCACCATGCCATTCCACCTCACCGGTTCGAACACGCCGGGGATGGACATACTGGCACGCATGGCCAGAGCAAGTTTACCGCTGTGGAAAACATACTCTTTGCCGTTAACAATGTCTTCAGCCACACAGGCGAAGGGGATAGGGAGTTTATTGAAGTCGATGGAGTCATGATAGCCCACAGTCAGTTCGGAGAAAAGGCGGGCGATGTTGCGCCCGGCAATGACACCTCCTTTCAGTGCATCCTTGGGGGTATTTTTGAAAGGGACGGAGATGGTATATTTCTCAGAACGTTGCTTCTTGATGAGGAGTTCTTCATTGCGGTTGACCACGTCAGTCAGAATGAAGCTCCAGTCTTGAATACGCACAAGGCTGTCCATCTGTGCAGGTGTGTAGCCGATGGCATAGAGTCCTCCAATGATAGAACCCATACTGGTACCCACAACATAGTCAATAGGGATACCTGCTTCTTCGATGACTTTCAGGGCACCGATGTGGGCCACGCCTTTTGCACCGCCTCCACTCAGGACAACAGCAACTTTCTTTCGTGTAGATGCCGGTCGGGCTTGTATGGCAAGTATACCTGCAAGGAAGAACAGTAACAAATAGCAGAATTTCTTCATGGGTGGGCTCATGGTTTTAATGATTGACTTTCGAAATTACGAAATAAGTCGTTAACTCTGCACATCTTGTATGCGAATTAACGACTTATGAGACAATCTTAAGGAATAAAAATAAAATCCTTCCTTTTACAAACGGGCACGAATAGCTTTGGAGGCTTCCTCATAACCCGGTTTGTCCAGCAAAGCAAACATATTCTTCTTGTAAGCCTCGACACCCGGTTGATTGAACGGATTCACACCAAGGACATAACCGCTAATGCCGCAAGCCTTTTCGAAAAAGTAAATGAGCTGTCCAAGGTAGAACTCGTTGAGCTCTGGTACAATGATACGAATATTGGGCACTCCACCGTCAACGTGAGCCAACTGTGTGCCAAGTTCAGCCATTTTGTTCACTTCGTCTACACGTTTACCGGCTAAGAAGTTCAGGCCGTCGAGATTTTCCTCATCGCTGGGGATTTCGAGGTGGCATGCCGGTTTCTCAATAGAGATAACAGTTTCGAAGATGATGCGTTCGCCCTCCTGAATCCATTGTCCCATTGAGTGTAAGTCTGTCGAGAAGTCCACAGCAGCGGGGAAGATTCCCTTATGGTCTTTGCCCTCCGATTCTCCATAGAGTTGTTTCCACCACTCGCTGACATAATGGAGTTTCGGGTGGTAATTTACCAGAATTTCAATCTTCTTGCCGCTTTGAGCATAGAGAACATTGCGCACGGCAGCATAAACAGCTGACGGGTTTTCCATGAAAGGCACGTCAGATGCTGTAAGTTTCTCCATGGAAGCTGCACCTTCCATCAATTTGTCAATGTCATATCCGGCTGTAGCAATCGGAAGCAGACCTACGGGAGTCAGCACGGAGAAGCGTCCGCCCACATTATCCGGGATAATAAATGATTTATAACCTTCCTTGTCGGCTGTCACGCGTGCAGCACCTTTCTTGGCATCAGTAATCGCAACGATGACTTTGCGGGCCATATCTTTGCCGCGTTGACGTTCACATTGCTCTTTCAGCAGACGGAAAGCCAGGGCTGTTTCGGTTGTCGTGCCAGACTTTGAAATATTGATAATGCCGAATTTCTTGTCTTTCAGATATTCAGTCAATTCATACAGATAATCTTCGCTAATGTTATGCCCGGCGTGAATCATCACCGGCCCGTTGTGATTCGTTTGCAGCCATTGGAAACTGTTTGAAAGGGCTTCATTCACAGCCCGTGCACCCAGGTAGCTACCTCCGATGCCGGCCACGATGACCACTTCACAATTCTCACGCAGCACCTGGGCTGTGGCTTTCAAGTCGGCCAAGAGTTCTTTGCTCATGGTCGACGGCAAGTGCAACCACCCTAAAAAGTCATTACCAGGTCCTGTACCTTCTTCCAGAGTCTTCATGGCAGCATTTACCAGAGGCTCAAATGTGGCTATTCCTTCCTTAGATACGAATTTAGCCACCTTGTCAATGTTCAAGCAGATGTTTTTCATACTATATGTTTTTATCGAAACGAATCGGTTAAGAGTTTTATTTCTGTCAGGGGAGAAATGTTCCTGTAAAGTATGTTGTAGACGGCATCCAGGATGGGAGTGTTCACACGATAATGGTGGTTGATTTCCTTCATGCATTTTGTCCCATAATATCCTTCAGCCACCATAGCCATTTCGAGTTGGGCACTTTTGACGGAATATCCTCTTCCAATCATAGTCCCGAAGACACGATTACGGCTAAAGTTTGAATAGCTGGTGACAAGAAGGTCACCTAAGTAGACAGATTTGCAGATGTTGCGTGGAATGGGGTGTATCACAGACAAGAAACGTTCCATTTCCTTTATGGCATTCGACAATAGAACTGCCTGGAAATTGTCGCCATATTTCAGTCCGTTGCAAATGCCGGCAGCAATGGCATAAACATTCTTCAAGACGGCTGCATACTCTATGCCGTCCACATCTTCACTGACGGAAGTTTTTATGTATTGGTTGTTCAACCTCTCAGCAAATAGCCGGGCTTTTTCTTCATCCCTGCATCCGATGGTGAGATAGGAAAGTCTTTCCAGCGCCACTTCTTCTGCATGGCATGGGCCTGCCAGCACGGCAATGTTGTTCATTGGCACATCCAGCATGCGGTTGAAGTAGTTTGAGATAATCATGTTCTCATCGGGTACAATGCCTTTTATGGCATTTACAATAAACTTATTGTTGAGCTTGACCTTCAGTTTCTTTAATTGGGCCTTCAAATAAGGAGACGGAGTGACAAAGACCAGTATGTCCGAGTCGCGTATGACTTTGTTGATGTCTGATGAGAGCTGAATGCGGTTCAGGTCAAAATGCACTCCGGTAAGGTAAGATGGGTTGTGCCCCAAACGTTTGAATTCACCTATCTGATCATCCCTCCGGATATACCAGTTAATGGACTCTTCATTGGTAAGCACAATCTTGGCGAGAGCTGTTGCCCAGCTCCCGCCTCCGATGATAGCTATTTTACCTTTAGGAAGTTGTGACATGTCTCTTTATGCTTGAAACTAAATCTTGCTAATCCAACCGGCCACTTGGTCGACCGTCGGATTGGTAAGATTCAGCTTGAATTTCTTGTTAAGGCCGCAGATGTCCTGGTGCAACTTTTGCGGATTCACTTCTTTCATGTCCGTTACAAGATTGTAACCGGCTTTTTGAAGCACAGGAACCCATTCCTCAGGCACACCAAGCTCGACATATTTGGCCACAGCATCCTTGGGTGCTTTCTTCTCCGGACGCATTTGCGGGAAAAACAAAACCTCCTGAATGAAAGGTTGACCGGTCATGAGCATTGTGAGGCGGTCAATGCCTATGCCAATGCCCGATGTGGGAGGCATCCCATATTGCAACGCTTTCAGAAAATCCTGATCGATGAACATCGCTTCGTCATCGCCTTTTTCGCTCAGGCGGAGCTGTTCTTTGAAGCGTTCTTCCTGATCCAGGGGGTCATTCAACTCACTATAAGCATTCGCCAGTTCCTTTCCGTTCACCATAAGCTCGAAGCGTTCTGTCAAGCCGGGTTTGCTGCGATGCATCTTTGTGAGGGGTGACATCTCCACGGGATAGTCTGTGATGAATGTGGGCTGGATGAAAGTGCCTTCACAGAATTCGCCGAATATTTCGTCGATGAGCTTACCTTTACCCATCGTGTCGTCAATCTCCATGTTCAGCTTGTTGCAGATGTCGCGTATTTCATCTTCTGTTTTGCCTTCCAGGTCATAGCCCGTCTTTTCCTTGATGGCTTCCAGGATGGGAAGACGGCGATAGGGAGCTTTAAAGCTGATGGTTTTACCGTCAATAACAGCTTCCGGACTGCCGTTTACTGCCGTGCAGATGCGTTCCAGCAAACGCTCGGTGAAACCCATCATCCAGTTATAATCTTTATATTGCACATAGAGCTCCATGCACGTAAATTCAGGGTTATGGTTTTTGTCCATCCCCTCATTGCGGAAGTTCTTTCCTATCTCGTAAACACCCTCAAAGCCGCCCACGATGAGACGTTTCAGATAGAGTTCCGTGGCGATGCGCAGATAGAGGTCAATGTCAAGCGCATTGTGATGGGTGATGAACGGACGTGCGCTGGCTCCACCCGGGATGGCTTGCAAAATGGGGGTTTCCACTTCCGTATATCCGGCTTCATCCAGAATGGCACGCATGGTGCTGATGATTTTTGCACGCTTCAGGAAAATATCTTTCACACCGTCATTCACGATGAGATCCACATAGCGTTGGCGATAGCGGAGTTCTGGGTCTTCAAACTTATCATAGGCCACTCCGTCTTTATACTTCACGATGGGGAGCGGGCGGAGGCTCTTGGAGAGTATGGTCAACTTTTGCGCATGCACGCTGATTTCGCCCATTTGAGTGCGAAACACAAAGCCTTCGATGCCGATGAAATCGCCCAAGTCGAGCAAGCGTTTGAATACAGTGGTGTATAAGCCTTTGTCCTCCCCCGGGCAAATATCGTCACGGGTGATGTATACTTGGATGCGTCCTTTGGAGTCTTGCAGTTCGATGAACGAGGCTTTGCCCATGACACGGCGGCTCATCATGCGTCCGGCGATGGACACTTTGCGAGGCTCTGCCTGATCGTCAAATGTATTCTTAATGTCGGTTGAATAGGCGTTAACCACATATTCCGCAGCCGGATAAGGGTCAATGCCCATCGACTTTAATTCATTCAGACTGTTGCGCCTGTTGATTTCTTGTTCACTTAGTTCTAAAATATTCATCTTTATCGTTTGTCAATAACACTGTGTTTGGGGCAAAAGTACGAATTTATTTGGCTAAAAAAAAGAAAAAAAGCATCGAAAACGGGTGTTCACGATGCTTTTCCAACACAAAAACTAAACTAGACTTAACTAAACTATTCTAATGAAGAGTTTCACAACTCCCTTTATGTCTGTCTATGTTGCAAATATATAAAATTATTTATTTAAAGGCAAAAAAATGCACTCTTTTTTTAGTCGGGATTTTGTTTACAGGCATTTAAGTCGAGTTTTTTTTCAAGCTGCCACCGGTCATGTGTTTACATAAAAAAAGAGGTCGCAAACTTCTCTGCGACCCCTTTTTTCATAAATAACATGAGAGGTTTTTTACTTCTGTTCTGCTTCCATTTGTTCTTTCAGGGCAGCCAGTGCATCGATGTCACCCAAAGTCGTAGAAGCAATCTGGTTTTGAATTACCGGAGCCTCTTCTTTCTTTGAAGCCTTCTTGGCAGCGGCTTTCTTCTCTGCTCTTTCTTCAGCCTTGGCTGCATCTTCATAGATGCGGCTGTGAGAGAGAATAATGCGTTTTGCATCCTTATTGAACTCGATAACCTTAAACGGAAGTTTCTCGTCAAGCTGAGCCTGAGCTCCGTCTTTCTTCACCAAATGTTTCGGAGTGGCAAAGCCTTCAACACCATAGGGCAATGCAATGACGGCACCTTTGTCGAGTGTTTCAATGACGGTACCTTCGTGGATAGAACCAACGGTGAACACGGTTTCAAACACATCCCAAGGATTCTCCTCGAGTTGCTTGTGGCCAAGGCTCAAGCGACGGTTTTCCTTGTCGATTTCCAAAACAATGACATCAATGTCTGTACCGATTTGAGTGAATTCTGACGGATGTTTGATTTTCTTCGTCCAAGAAAGGTCTGAGATGTGAATCAAGCCGTCAACGCCTTCTTCAATTTCAACAAACACACCGAAGTTGGTGAAGTTGCGCACTTTTGCAGTGTGTTTGGAACCAACGGGGTATTTCTCTTCGATGGTTTCCCAAGGATCTGATTTGAGCTGTTTGATGCCCAGAGACATCTTGCGCTCTTCACGGTCGAGGGTCAGGATGACAGCCTCAACATCGTCGCCCACCTTCATGAAGTCTTGAGCAGAACGCAGGTGCTGCGACCATGACATTTCAGACACGTGAATCAGGCCTTCTACGCCCGGAGCAATTTCGATGAATGCACCATAGTCGGCCATAACGACCACTTTACCTTTCACGTGGTCACCCACTTTCAAGTTCGGGTCAAGAGCATCCCAAGGATGCGGAGTGAGTTGTTTCAAGCCGAGGGCAATGCGTTTCTTCTCGTCGTCGAAGTCGAGGATAACGACATTCAGCTTCTGATCCAATTGAACAACTTCGTGCGGATCGCTCACGCGGCCCCAAGACAAGTCGGTGATGTGAATCAAGCCGTCCACGCCGCCCAAGTCGATGAACACGCCGTAAGAAGTGATATTCTTGACAGTTCCTTCCAGAACCTGGCCTTTTTCGAGTTTGCTGATGATTTCTTTCTTCTGTTGTTCCAGTTCGGCCTCAATGAGGGCTTTGTGAGAAACAACCACGTTCTTGAATTCCTGGTTGATTTTGACAACCTTGAATTCCATAGTCTTACCGACGAACACATCATAGTCGCGGATGGGCTTCACGTCAATTTGAGAACCCGGCAAGAATGCTTCAATGCCGAACACGTCTACAATCATACCACCCTTTGTGCGGCACTTGATGTAGCCCTTGATGATTTCGTCGTTTTCGAGAGCAGCGTTTACACGGTCCCAAGAGCGTGTTGCGCGTGCTTTCTTGTGAGAAAGGATGAGTTGTCCTTTCTTGTCTTCTTGATTTTCAATGTACACTTCCACCGTGTCGCCCTCTTTCAGGTCGGGATTGTAGCGGAATTCGTTCAGAGGGATGATGCCGTCTGATTTGTAACCGATGTTGACAACGACATTGCGTTTGTCAATAGAGATGACAGTGCCATCAACCACTTCGTGGTCATTGATTTTGTTCAGTGTGCCATCATAAGCTTTTTCCAGCTCTTCGTGGCTCAACTCGGTTGTGGTTTCGCCGTTTTCATACGCGTCCCAGTTGAAGTCTTCCAAGGGAGCCACATTCTTTAATTTTTCGCTTTCCATTAATAAAATTAACTTGTTGTTTAAGAATTAAATGGGTTAGACATTATATTGCTATAATAATCGGGCGCGAAGATAGTGCAAAAAAATGAATCGGCACAACTATTCTTCATGTTTTCTGATAGTTGCACCGATTTATTTTCAGATTTTCGCGTCTTTTCAGTCTTCCGGCGGGCAGTCTCACATATACTCTTTTATAATATATAATAAGGTGTATCGGGGCGTTACGGCTGCTGATGCTGAATTGTCCCTGACAGGCTTTTCCCCGGTATAGAGTCCGCCCGACCTGGCCATAGACTCCGGGCACGGGCGCACTCCTATCCGCTCATGAACCGAGTCTATGGCCAGGTCGGGCGGACTCTATGGCCGGTAAGACGAAGATATATGTGTATGACATTCAGCTTGTTGCCGTGTCGTCCTGCGTCTGGTGAGCCGCTTCAATGGCCTTGCGGACCGAGCCGTGACGAAGAAGCAGCCCGCATGCCTGTTCATAGGGCAGGTGAAGCTCGTCCATCACCATGCGTGTGCCGCGGTCCACGAGCTTTTGGTTGCTGAGCTGCATGTTGACCATGCGGTTTCCTTTGACACGCCCCAGCTTTATCATGGTGGCCGTGCTAATCATGTTCAGAATCATTTTTTGCCCCGTGCCGCTCTTCATGCGTGAGCTTCCGGTGACGAACTCCGGACCCACAATCACCTCAATGGCGATGTCCGCCTCGTGTGAAATGGGTGCATCGGGGTTGCTGCAGATGGAGGCCGTCAGGATGCCGTGTTCGCGGGCGGCCCGCAGGGCGTTGACAACATAGGGGGTGGTGCCCGAGGCCGCAATGCCGACAACCGTGTCGTCCGGCCCGATGCGGTGTTCCTGCAATTCTTCCCATCCGCGCAGCGGGTTGTCTTCTGCATGCTCCACGGCGTTGCGCAGCGCGCGGTCGCCTCCGGCAATCAGACCCACAACCCTCCCCGCGGGCATGCCGAATGTGGGAGGAATCTCCGACGCGTCGAGCACCCCCAGGCGTCCGCTGGTGCCGGCACCCATGTAGAAGATGCGCCCGCCGCGCTGCATGCGCTCCACAATGGCCGTGACCAGACGTTCCACCTGCGGGATGCACTTCCGCACCGCCAGAGCCACCTTCTGGTCTTCTTCATTGATGCCCTCCAGCAGTTCACGCACCGATTGCTGTTCCAGGTTGTCGTGCAAGGACGGTTGCTCGGTTATCTTTACGAAAGTCATGCGCGGTTGGTGTCTGAAACAGATTGATGATAACGGATGAGCCCCTCCATCGGGCTTTGGGCGATGACGGGCACCTGATAGCCGGCGTCGTGCAGTGCTTCGGTGAGTTCTTCTTGAAAATGGTGCGCCACAGACCCCACGGCAAAAACCGGCTTGTCTTTGGGATAGGCATGCAGATTGTGCGTGATGAAGTCACGGAAGGCCTCGGTCAGCAACCGGTGGATGGCCGGTTCGTCGCGATATTTGGCCAGAAACGGTGCAAAGCCCGCCAGGAAGCGGTTGGCCAACGGCCGGCGATAGACCTTGCGGATGATTTCTGCCTGTGTCATTTGGGTTTCGTTGGCAAAGGTGATGCAGATGTGCGAGGGGAGCAGCTCCTTGAGCACCCCGTTGAGCAACTGGCGGCCCAGATAAGCACCGCTGCCTTCATCGCCCAGCACATAGCCCAATGCCGGAGTGTGGCGGGCAATCTGCTTGCCGTCATAGAAACATGAGTTCGAACCCGTGCCCAGAATGCAGACAATGCCGGCCTGCTCTCCGCACAGTCCACGTGCAGCACCCAGCATGTCGCTCTCCACTTCGCATCTGATTTGTTCGCCAAACACCTTCATCAGGCAGGCACGCAGCACCTTGCTCCACAGCCGTGTGCAGCCTGCTCCGTAAAAGTAGATGGCTTCAATGGGTTCAACCGGGAGTTGGGGGAGTAATTCTTTGTAAAGTAGGCGCACGACGTCGTCCGACTTCTGGAACACAGGGTTGATGCCTCCCGTCTGCAGGCGGAGGCAATCATCCTTTTTCAGTCCGCACCAGTCGGTCTTCGTGGAACCACTGTCAGCTATTAGTATCATAGTGTGTTGTTTTTCTCTGTTTGTTAAGGCAAAGGTAGGCATTTCGAGTGAAAGACAGCCGTTGGCATCTCTGCATTTTCCGGCAGATTAGCCACTTTCCGTCAGTTTATGACGCGTCCGCACCCTCTTTCATTGTCGATTTGCACGAAAACCATTCCTCCCACCCTGCGTGATTCGGAAAGAAAACACCTCTTCTTAATGACCGGTTTTGAGATAAAAAGCATATCTTTGCACTCAGAAATGCAGCCGCAGTGGCGGCGGTTTCTACTTATTGAGATTATTTATAGCGTTTGCTATTTGTTCATATTGTATTGGAACCTAGGAAATTTCAAAGCAATGAATGAGAAAACAAGTTGCAAGCGTCCACGTATAGGCGTGGACGAACTTGTCCTCATTCATCGGCTTCCTAGGGCCGCAATACAAGGCAGGTAAGTCCATGCCTTTTGCGTGTTCTAGGTATATAAATGAAAATATGGCATAACGCATTTTTTAATTTATTTTTATGCGTATATGCCAAAATCATTACTTGAAGAACTGCCCAAAATAGCAGCCGAGGGCAGACGTGTAGCCGAACACATCTTAGAGCGTATCAACAATGGTACGCGCATCGGGCTGCAAACCAACGAACTTGTTCTGCCCTCCAAAGACATTTCAGGATTTTGGCGAGGACGAATGCCGCAGTATTCCTTAGGCGACGAGTGGATAAACCGATTGATTTATGGAGATAACCTGCTGACCATGCAGGCATTGCTGGTGGGCGATGAGGCTACAGGGCTTCCTTCGCTGCGTGGCAAGGTTGACCTTATCTATATAGACCCTCCCTTTGACAGCAA
>CAZOKL010000060.1:0-13467 GCA_964580305.1 uncultured Bacteroides sp. | reverse complement strand
CTGGTGAACAAGAAGTAAAGCCCCTCTCTGCGGAATGACGGTCGTTTTAGTATGACGGCGACTGTTTCTCTATCCTTGTTCCTTAACAATATAATCACTTACATCTAAAAACTTAACAACTATGTTCAAGAATCTGATTCGTTTAGGCTTCACTTTTAGTGTTGCTATGGTTACGTTCTCTTCATGTGAACACCAAGATTTTACCAACAATCTCGAAGATGTGGATCGCGTACAAGTGAATACTATCTCCGATGACATGGCTGTCGTGCGTGACTATGTTCCCAGTATGGCGGTGATAGCTCACCGTGGCTCTACTTTCTGGGCACCAGAGGAAACTGAAGCCGCTTGGCGGTGGGCCCGTGAGATGGGAGCTGACTATTTAGAAGCTGACCTTCAATGCTCCAAAGATGGTGTTGTATTGGCACTTCATGATGATAACCTTTGTCGTACAACCGATATTGAGAATATCTATGGCGAGTACATCCCTTCCACGCGTAAGCAGTTCTATATGACTTATTACAAAATGACTGAGGCACAGGCTGACGCACAAGTGGAAACAGATAAGTCTTCTTTTTTGCCATATTATGCTAAGTCATACATGTATCACGAACTGGCACAGCTTGATGCTGGCACGTGGTTCAATGATTCGAGTCCTGAACAAGGACGTTCCAGTTTCTCCAAAGAAGCCGGAGGTACACATCAATATATTTCTACGCTGGCAGACCTCATTCACTATGCGAAAGGTAAGAAGCTACAACGCGACAGTAATGGAGATCGTGTCTATACCATCACTAAGACTGGTGACCCTGACTCTTACAGTGAGGGTGATGAGTTGGTCTATACCTTTGAATATGCCGATGACGACCAGTGGACTGGTAACAATCCTGGCATCTATATTGAATTCAAGGAATCATGGCTGAATCCGACCACCTTTGAGCAAGATGTTTACGATGAGCTTGCTAAATATGACTATAACATCATGGAGTCACCTTCCAGCGACACAAACTTCTACAAGTCTGATGGTTCTGTTAATGTTGGTAACACCAACGGAAAAGTCATCCTTCAGACATTCTCGCTTGAGAGTCTTCGTCGCACGTCTGAAGTTTTCAAAGGACAAATTCCCATGTGCTTCCTCCTTTGGGAAGGTACGGGAGCTACGGATCTCATATATGATACTCCTGCCGGATATGCTTCTTTTATCAACCTTGGACTCCAGTACAAAGCCCACATCATGGGGCCGAGCATTGCCGGTGAACCCAACGATTATCCTGAGATGAACGCACCTTGGCAAGCCTACCTCATCAAAAAGTCTGGCATGCTCAACCATCCTTATTCGTTCGACTCTTTAGAACAAATGGGCAAGTACTTCGGTGAATATAATTGGGGTAACGAGTATAGTACTCTTTTTGAACCGCCCTATCTTGATGGAGCTTTCACCAACCGCACCGAATTGACACTCCAATATTTCATAGACCAAGGCGTACGCAACTCTGCTGCATCGCAGAGCGTGCCTGATGCTTCTGCTACACTTGAAAGACTGGGATATTATAAATAACGAATACTAACGCTATTAAATTTATAAAACAATGAAAAGACATATATATTTCTTTACGCTCGTCGCGTTGACCTTAGCAAGCACCGCTTTTGCACAGGACTTTGACACTAATCCCGTGGTTAAGTATGAGAATAAGGAAGCCAAGGTGAAATTCACTGTCGGGGCACGCATGATGGCTGACGCGGCTTACTATCATACCGACTATACACCTATGAAATCGGGTGTTGCACTCACTGATGCGCGTATTCGTACTTCTATGGCCTATGATAATTGGTACTTCTATGCCGATTTCGACTTCTCCAAGGGTGAGTTTTCGCAGAAAAACATTTTCCTGCAATATACGCTGAAAAACGACAGTCCTTGGACGCAGTCGTTCAAGGCGGGTTACTATAACGATCCTTCCACTATGGCCAATAACACCAGTCGTGGCAGTCTTCACTTTATTTCACGTGCAGCCTCGACTAATGCTCTTTCGGCGGGACGCGAGCTCGGTGTGAGTTATAAAGCCTATAATGACCATTTCTTTTTCAATCAAGGAGTGTTTGCCGAAAACAAGTATAATGACCAAATTGACGGTTATCAGGGCGTGACCTTCGGCGGACGTTGGTTGTGGCGACCAGTCAATAATGATAATCAGACTTTCCACGTCGGCGCAACTTTCCGTTATGCACGCATCAACACAGGCGAGGTGAGCGACAATGTGCTTCAGACCAACCTTTCACTCGGTTCGACGATGATGACCTATGTTGATGAATTTCAGTTTGTAAGTGCTGAAATTCCTTGGGCTAAAAACACCTATGATGTTGGTGTTGAAGCTCTCTGGCGCGTGCCGAAGTTCTTTGCTAGAGGCGAATACATGTATAAGCGCATCACCAAAGACCGTGACGACATCACCATCTTTACTAATCAGCTTGGCGGAAGCATGTCATGGACGACGCTTGAGTCTTGGCAAGCGGCCAACCCATTGGAAACAAACAACTTCCATGGCGGTTACGTCGAACTCGGCTATCAGCTCTTTGGTAATGGCTATAAGTATGACAACTCCGAAGCTCTTCTCAAAGGATGGGATGGTCGTTCACTTGAAATCGTTGCCCGATATAACTATTTGGGACTGAACGATATTAAGGATGGAGAGTTCTATCTTTTGGGACGTGACCAGTATTATCCCGCTGGCGTAGTGGAAGATTATCCAGCTTCATCCACTAGTATCGGAGGTGGTAACATGCACTCCGTTACCGTCGGGGCTAACTATTCGTTCAACAAATATGCGCAAGTATTGCTTGAGTACACGTGGAATCGTCTTGACCGTGACAAATATTTGTATGATAAGAATATACACACCCTCCAGGCACGTTTGCTTTTCTCTTTCTAACTCATAACCTTTAATCAATCATAGTATATTGATGTTATAAAAACTATGGGCGACTCTCTTGTGAAAAAGGGTCGTCCATCACTCTGAAACCCCTGATGAACAGAGCGTTCCATGCATAAGACAAGAAAGTTTTCAATAGGTTTACTATCAATGACCGTCAGGGCTGTGTTCGCATACATATCTCTACGTTGCTTCTTTCTGTGCGCTCGGCCATCTGACTGTTTGTTCTCCCGCCAAAGGTGGATGCTCCCTTTGATGTCCGTCCCTGCCATTGTGCAAGGGGCGGATGTTTTTTACTTCGATGGGCGATTTTTCATTAATCTCACTCTTGTCTTAATGTACTTATAAGAATATGTGTATCTTTGCGCATCTATTGAGTCCATTGGGGTAAAAACATGAATCAACAATATCCTTCCGCTTTACTGGAAAAGGCCGTCAATGAGTTTGCCAAACTTCCGGGCATCGGACGCAAGACCGCCATGCGACTGGTGCTCCATCTGTTGCGCCAGGATGATGCAGTGGTGGAGTCGTTTGCCAAGGCACTGACGACGCTCAAACACGATGTGAAATATTGCAAAGTGTGTCACAACATTTCTGACACGGACGTTTGCCGCTTGTGCAGTAATCCGCAGCGAGATGCTTCCACCATCTGTGTGGTGGAAAACATTCAGGACGTGATGGCGGTGGAAAACACACAGCAGTTCAGGGGACTCTATCATGTGTTGGGAGGAGTTATTTCACCCATGGACGGTATTGGCCCTTCTGACTTGGAAATCGAGAGTCTGGTGCGGCGTGTGGAAGCGGGCGGGGTGCGCGAAGTGGTTCTGGCGCTCAGCTCGACGATGGAAGGTGACACGACGAACTTCTACATCTTCCGCAAACTGGCCAAGTGTGATGTTAAGCTGAGCATCATTGCACGCGGCATCTCCATTGGCGATGAGCTGGAATACACCGACGAAGTGACTCTGGGTCGCTCCATTGTGAACCGTACCCCGTTTAACGGGACAGACTAAATATTCCCAAACGTTATGGAGGAAATAAAGAAATGGACTCGTCGCCTGCTGTGGGAATACGGCTTATTCTGGGCCGTGGCTGTGGTGTTGATGACGGCTTTCGAATGCGGCTGGCTGGAAGATGGCGGTCTGGTGGGGCATGCGCGCCAGGAGTTCATTTTGGAGACGGTGGGCATCCTGCTCACCCTGCTCGGCATCCCTCTGTCTCTGAAACTGTTCGGTCGGCGGGTGATGAAACTGCGCTCACTGCCCCTGACGGCATCGCTGGATGCATATCATCGGTTGAGCCTGTTCCGTTTGTCCATCCTCGCCGTAATTGTGTGGGGAAACTTGTTGCTCTATTATGTAACGGTGAACAGCATCGGAGGGCTCTGTGCTTTGTTGGGGGGGATTGCTGCCCTGTTTTGTGTGCCGGGGCGGCAACGTCTGATGAATGAACTTGAGATTACTTATGATGAGTGAATGTTTCTTGCAGAACGCGCGTCTCTTTTTGCGTGCGCCTGAACCGGAAGATTTGGACGTGATGTATCGTTTGGAAAATGCGCCCGAGATGTGGTCTGTCAGTAACATGACCGTTCCTTTCTCGCGCTACGCGCTGCGTCGATACATCGCCAGCTGCCGGAATGATGTCCATGCCGACCACGAGTTGAGGCTTATGATTCAGCCGGTGGAATGCCAAGAAGCTGTGGGTACTGTGGATTTGATTGACTTTATGCCCCTTCACGGGCGTGCGGAGGTGGGCATTGCTATTTTAGACAGTTATCGGAGAAGAGGATATGCACAAGAAGCCCTCGGGTTGCTGTGTGACTACGCCTTTGACCTTCTCCATCTCAACCAGTTGTATGCCTATGTCCGTGTAGATAACACTGCATCGCTCTCACTTTTCGAAAAGTGTGGATTTTCCCAGAAAGTTCTTTTGAAACAATGGCTCAATGACGGGAAAGGAAGTTATAAAGATGTCTGTTTCATGCAGCGCTTGTCTACTTCTTCCGTTTGAAAATGCTGCGGATGTGGCGCATCATCTTCATGCCAGTCATGACACCGTCGACCATTGCGAGGCCTGAATTGACCGAATTCATGATCAGTTCGATTTTATTAGTAGCCTTTACCGGCGCAAACAAATCTGTCGCAGTGAGTTGAATGAGCTGTTTCTGCTTCTTGATCTGACGAGAAATATCTTTCTTCTGACGGGAAATCTCTTCCAGCGTAATCAGTCTTTTTGATGTATTTGTTGTCATGGAGAAGAGGATTTTTATTCTTTATCGCTTTCAGTTTCTTCCGGACTCATAAACAGATTTGCCATGAATTTCACTACCGGCTGGATGATGAGCTTCTTACGGAAAATATAAACGATGGCCAACAATAATAATATGAAAACCGTGATGATTGCAAAGCTCACAGTCAGCCCTCCTACATGAGGAGCCATAATGTAGGCGATGCTGAACGACAAATAGAACAAGGCTATCATGCTCAGGATGATGCCGATGACGACCATAATGCAGGTGGCAGACAAAATGGTCAACTTCTCTACTAATTCCAGGCGCATGTATTCCTTTTGAAGCAAAATGTATTTTTTGCACTCTTCAAAAAGTTGTCCTAAGGTTTTTATACTCTTATCGTTGGCAAACATGACAGGTGATTTGTTAAGTTAGTGTCTAAATGAAAAAGTCACGCCTGATTCTATCGGAACCATCTTAAAAAAGATATCGTTCACGATAAATCAGGCGTGACTGACCATAATGATATGAGAATGGTTATTCTCCATCACTTTTTACTTCAGATGCGATTTCATCAACCAAATCGTTCAACTGTTGGCGATTCAGATTAATGCCTCTCTTGCGAAGAGCTTCTGCGATTTTTAAACGAGTGTCTTCTCCTTTTTCAGGGGCAAACAAAATGCCACATGTAGCTCCTACAATGGCTCCACCGAGGAATGCTGCTAAAATACTTAAACT
This sequence comes from uncultured Bacteroides sp., assembly GCA_964580305.1. Classification (GTDB taxonomy): domain Bacteria; phylum Bacteroidota; class Bacteroidia; order Bacteroidales; family Bacteroidaceae; genus Phocaeicola_A. The sequence continues at coordinate 7,572 of CAZOKL010000060.1, read as the reverse complement.
TTTCATAGTAGATAATATTTAAAATCAAGTTCAAAGGCAAATATAGAGATAATCCATCACAAAGAATGGTTTCTTTCATGATTTTTTTAAGAGAATTTCGTTTTTAGGTTCGCGTTTAGCAAAAAGACCCAGCTTTTTTCAATAGAAATCAGTGAGTTCTTGAGAAATAGTATTATTTTTGCTCGATGAATGGAATTAACCGATTGAACTGGATTAAAAACTATTTTATACTTTAAAAGAACGATGAAAAGCTATTTGATTTTGGGAACGGGTCTATGCCTGGCCATGATGTTGGGTTCTTGCAAATCGAGTGAAAGTGCCTACAAGAAAGCCTACGAGAAAGCCAAACAACAAGAATTGGCTCAACCGCAAGTGAGCGAACCGGTGGAAGTGACTCCGGTGGTCAGCACACCGGTCGTGACAAACACTCCGGTCACCGCGACTACGACAACAACTCCTGCAAACATGTCCATTCGTGAAGAAAAGGTAACGATGGTCAACGGAAACGAACTGAAGACATATAGTGTGGTGTGCGGTAGTTTTGTGAACCAAGACAAGGCCGAAGCTTTGAAAACATGGCTCGACAACGAAGGCTACAATGCAGTAATCGTGAAGAATGAAGAGCGTAATATGTATCGTGTGGTAGTCGAATCATTTGATGACAAGGTTCAAGCCGCCCAGGCTCGCGATGCATTCAAAGCCAAATATCCTTCACGTACAGACTTTCAAGGTGCATGGTTACTCTATCGCGTGTACTGATTTCTCGAATGAAACATTTGAAGTCTTCAGATAAAGGATGTTGTGTCAAAACAGATTTTGTATTAACTTGTAAAGCGCAGATTATTAATTATGTATCTGCTTTGTCTGTGTGCGTTTAAAAAGTTCTGTTTTGACACAACTCCTTTTCTTTTATAATCATTTATAATCATTCACCATTCATTTTGTCCGACAATATGTTGACCATCTGAAGTCAGAAGAGGGTGCTTCTGTTTTTTCTCTTGTATTCACTTTGCTACTCTTCGATAAAAAATGTTGCGTCTATGTGTTGAAAAGACAACAAGTAATAGATACTTCGATAATCGAACAAACACATTTTACAGCTTTTTTCCTTTAGATTAACTCTTACTTCGGCTTTATTATTTAATTTTGCGAACTATGAGTAGGATTGTAGCTATCGACTATGGAAAAAAGCGAACGGGAATAGCTGTCAGCGACACGTTGCAACTGATAGCCAATGGACTCACGACTGTGCCTACCCATGAACTTTTTGATTTTTTGATGGACTATGTGAAACGTGAATCGGTGGAACGTATCATAGTGGGATTGCCCAAGCAAATGAACTACCAACCGTCAGAAAATATGAAGCGTATCACTCCTTTCGTAAATCGGCTGCAAAAAGCACTGCCTAATATGCCGATTGAGTTTGTTGACGAACGGTTCACCTCAGTTCTGGCCCATCAAGCTATGCTCTATGGCGGACTGAAAAAGAAAGACCGCCAAAACAAAGCTTTGATTGATGAGATAAGCGCAACCATCATATTGCAATCATATTTAGAATCTAAAAGAATATAACTTACAACCATGATTTTACCTATTTATACATTTGGACAACCCGTACTAAGAAAGGTAGCCGTAAACATAACTCCAGAATATCCCAATCTGAAGGAATTGGTGGAAAATATGTATGAGACCATGAACAAAGCTGACGGAGTGGGGATAGCAGCCCCGCAAGTGGGATTGCCCATACGTCTGTTTGTCATTGACTTGGATTGCCTATCAGACGAACTTCCTGAGTACAAAGACTTCCGTAAGACGTTCATTAATCCGGAGATTATCGAATTCGGAGGCGAAGAAGAGTCCTATGAAGAAGGTTGTTTGAGTTTACCAGGCATTCATGAAAGTGTAAAGCGCATGAACAAAGTTCATATGAAATACATGGACGAGAGTTTTGTTGTGCATAATGAGTGGATCGAAGGGATCGAAGCGCGTGTTGTTCAGCATGAATATGACCACTTGGATGGAAAGATGTTCATCGACCACATCTCGCCACTCCGTAAGCAACTCATAAAAGGCAAGATAAATGCACTGTTAAAAGGGAAAGCACACTGCAACTATAAAGTGAAGATGCCATGTTAAAAGGATGCTGAAACACACACTTAGACCTAAAATTTATTAGATGATACGCAGACTATTCATTGCTTTATTATGCTGTCTTCCCGGTTGGGTCAGTGCACAAATCAATACTGATCGGGTGATGACCATTGCACGAAATGCGTTGTTCTTTGAAGACTACGTGTTATCTATACAATATCTCAACCAAGTCATTAGTGCCAAACCTTATCTATATGAACCTTATTTCTTCAGAGGTATTGCAAAAATAAATCTTGAGGACTTTCAAGGTGCAGAAGAAGACTGCACGAAGGCTATCAATCGTAATCCTTTTGTTTCTGGATGTTACCAAGTGCGTGGTTATGCACGCATTCGCCAGCAGGATATTGATGGTGCTATTGAGGACTATAGCAGAGCCATAGAATTTGACCCGGAAAACAGTGTGCTTTGGAATAATTTGGCCCTTTGTCGCATGGAGAAAAAGGATTATGAAGGAGCAAAGAAAGACATTGACAAGTTGATTGCTTTGGCTCCGCGCGAATCAAATGCTTATTTGATGCGTGCAGATGTGTCTATTCGACAAAAAGACACGCTTCGTGCAGAACAAGACATAGAGAAAGCTATTGAAGTGGATGCATATAACTCCACCGTGTGGTCGGCACGAGGCGCACTCCGTTTACAACAGGAACGCTACGAGGATGCGGAGTCTGACTTGAACCAAGCTATTCATTTGGCTGCAAAGAATGCAGATAACTATATCAACCGTTCTTTGGCACGCTATCACCAGAATAACCTGCGCGGAGCCATGGATGATTATGACCTGGCATTACAAATTGACCCAAACAACTTTATCGGGCACTACAACCGCGGATTGTTGCGTGCCTATGTGGGAGACGACAATCGTGCCATCGAAGATTTTAATTTTGTTCTCACACAGAATCCTGAAGACATGATGGCAACGTTCAACCGCGGGTTATTACTTGATAAAACAGGTGATTTACATGGAGCCATTAAGGATTATTCTACTGTCATTGACCAATATCCGAACTTCATGACTGGCTATTACTATCGCGCTGCTGCACGCCGGAAAATCGGTGATAACCGAGGCGCAGAAGATGACGAATTGGTGTTATTGCGCAATCAACTCAACCGCTACAACAACCAGGGGAAACAGAAACAAGAAACCTCCGATGACAGCAAAACACGCAAAAAGTCTGACAAGAATATGGAAAACTACGGCAAGATTGTCGTGGCCGACAGTAGTGAGGATACTCCACGTTATCAAAACGAATATCGCGGACGTGTACAGGATAAGAATGTTTACATCGAATACCAACCCATGTATGTGTTGACCTATTATGAAAAAGAAAATGGTATGCGTCGCACAATACATTATTATAAATATATCGATGAACTCAACCATGACCCTCTGTTCATCAAGCCCTTGTTAATTACCAATCATGAGGCTCCGCTGACTCGACAACAAGTGGATGAACACTTCAAGTGGATTGACGACCATACTGTGGAATCCGCAAAAGATGATAAGATTATGGCCAAATTGCGCTTTTTGCGCGGACTGGATTTCTATTTGGTGCAAGACTTTGAGAATGCTATTGATGACTACACAGCAGCCATCGTGGCCGACGATACTTTCATGCCGGCATATTTCGATCGTGCAATGGCACGTTACAAACAGTTAGAATATCAAAAGGCTGAGTCGCACATGGATAACGAGAACAATCAACCACAAACGCTGGGCATGCCTGTAACATCTTCGTCTAGTGCAATGACAATCCCTGTGAAGAATTCAGACTATGAATTAGTGAAGAATGACCTGAATCAAGTCATTAAGTTAGCACCTGACTTTGCATATGCTTACTATAATCGTGCTAATTTGTTTGCGATGGTGGGTGACTATCATGCAGCTATCGTGGACTACAATAAAGTGTTGGAACTGGATTCCAACTTTGCTGACGCGTATTATAACCGCGGACTTACCTATATATATATAGGCAACAACAAACAGGGTATTGCAGACTTGAGTAAAGCCGGAGAATTGGGTATCTTTTCTGCCTACAACGTGATTAAACGCTTCTCTGTGCAGAGAAACTAACATTTTTAAGAAAAAGAGAATAATTTCGTAAATAAAATGGTTATTTTTGCGCTTTGTAAATTTGAATGAAAATAATTCGTTGAACCTATGATAAAGATAACTTTTCCTGATGGTTCCATTCGTGAATATAACGAAGGAACAACAGGTTTGCAAATAGCAGAAAGTATTAGTCCGCGATTGGCCCAGGACGTGTTGGCTTGTGGTATTAATGGAGAAATTTATGATCTCTCTCGCCCCATCAACAGTGATGCATCTATTGTGCTTTACAAGTGGGATGATGAACAGGGTAAACATGCTTTCTGGCACACAAGCGCACATTTATTGGCTGAAGCCTTACAGGAACTTTATCCAGGCATTCAGTTTGGTATTGGTCCTGCTATCGAAAACGGTTTTTACTATGATGTTGACCCGGGAAATGCCGTTATCAAGGAGTCTGATCTGCCTGTTATCGAAACTAAAATGGTAGAACTTGCAGCCAAGAAAGAAGCTTTGGTACGCCGCGACATTTCTAAAGCTGACGCACTCAAGATGTTTGAGGAAAGAGGTGAATCCTACAAGTGTGAACTAATTTCTGAACTTGAAGATGGTCATATTACCACCTATACGCAAGGTGCATTCACCGACCTCTGTCGTGGCCCGCACTTGATGTCGACGGCTCCCATTAAAGCGATTAAGCTCCTGTCTGTGGCAGGTGCCTATTGGAGAGGGCATGAAGACCGTAAGCAGTTAACTCGTATTTATGGCATTACATTTCCGAAAAAGAAAATGTTGGATGCATATCTGACAATGCTTGAAGAAGCCAAAAAACGCGACCACCGCAAAATTGGCAAAGAAATGGAATTGTTTATGTTTTCCGACGTTGTGGGTAAAGGTCTTCCTATGTGGTTACCGAAAGGGACAGCCCTTCGTCTGCGTTTGCAAGACTTCTTGCGTCGCATCCAGTCACGTTATGATTATCAGGAAGTCATGTGTCCGCCCATTGGAAACAAATTGCTGTATGTGACTTCGGGACATTATGCAAAATATGGCAAAGATTCTTTCCAGCCAATTCACACTCCGGAAGAAGGTGAAGAGTATTTCTTGAAACCGATGAACTGCCCTCACCACTGCATGATTTATAAAAACTCACCTCATTCATACAAAGACTTGCCCCTGCGCATAGCTGAATTTGGTACTGTTTGCCGATATGAGCAGAGTGGCGAACTTCACGGGTTGACGCGTGTGCGCAGCTTTACGCAAGATGATGCTCACATTTTCTGTCGTTCTGACCAAGTGAAAGATGAGTTTCTTCGTGTGATGGATATTATTTCCATTGTATTCAGGTCAATGAACTTTGAAAACTTCGAAGCACAAATTTCCCTGCGTGATAAAGCGAATCGTGACAAGTATATAGGTAGCGATGAAAACTGGGAGAAAGCAGAACAGGCCATCGTGGAAGCCTGCAAGGAAAAAAGTCTGCCGGCTAAGGTTGAATACGGTGAAGCTGCATTTTATGGCCCGAAGCTTGACTTCATGGTGAAAGATGCTATCGGACGTCGCTGGCAGTTGGGTACCATTCAGGTGGACTACAATCTGCCAGAACGTTTTCAGCTTGAATACATGGGTTCTGACAATCAGAAACACCGTCCAGTAATGATACACCGAGCCCCGTTCGGTTCTATGGAACGCTTTGTTGCTGTGTTGATAGAACACACAGCCGGGAAATTTCCTTTGTGGTTGGCACCTGACCAAGTGGCCATCCTACCCATTTCTGAGAAATATAATGACTATGCTGAACAAGTGAGAACTTATTTGAAAGTACACGATGTGCGTGCATTGGTCGATGACCGCAACGAAAAAATAGGTCGTAAGATTCGTGACAATGAAATGAAACGCATCCCTTACATGTTGATTGTCGGTGAAAAAGAAATGGAGAACGGAGAAGTTTCTGTACGTAGACATGGTGAAGGCGACAAAGGCATCATGAAATATGAAGATTTTGCTAAGATTTTGAATGAAGAAGTTCAGAATATGATAAATAAGTACTAAATTTGCAGCCGTTTGCAGAAGTTTACTTCAATGAGATTTATGCAAATAGCTTCTTGATAAAACAATTATTAACTAAAAACAAACAGGAAGAAGAAGTTTTTGAATGAAGAATGACAATTTGAAAGGGCAACATAGAATTAATGAACAAATTCGTGCCAAAGAAGTCCGTATCGTGGGTGATAACATTGAATCAGCCGTGTATCCTATTGCACAAGCTCTGAAGATGGCAGAAGAACACGAATGTGATTTAGTTGAAATCTCACCCAATGCTGCTCCTCCTGTTTGTCGCTTGATCGATTATTCGAAGTTTCTTTATCAATTAAAGAAGCGCCAGAAGGAGCAAAAAGCAAAACAAGTAAAAGTTAATGTGAAAGAAATCCGTTTTGGGCCTCAGACTGACGACCATGACTACAACTTCAAGCTGAAACATGCCATTGGCTTTTTGCAAGACGGTGACAAAGTTAAGGCTTATGTATTCTTCAAAGGACGTTCCATCTTGTTCAAGGAACAAGGCGAGGTGTTACTCTTGCGTTTTGCTAATGATTTGGAAGACTATGCGAAAGTGGAACAAATGCCACTGCTGGAAGGTAAAAGGATGACTATCTCCTTGACTCCTAAGAAAGCTAGTTCTCCTAAGAAGACTGGACAGCAGCAACTGACTAAACAAGCTGAAGCTAAAAATGAAGAATAAGAAACTATTTACGTGCGTAAACGCCAAGGTATAGTGCGTTTCCACATTTAATTAATAATTAAAAACTTAATAAGATGCCAAAGATTAAAACTAATTCCGGTTCTAAAAAAAGATTCACTCTTACCGGAACAGGAAAAATCAAGAGAAAACATGCTTATCACAGCCACATCTTGACGAAGAAAACTAAGAAACAAAAGAAGAATTTGGTAACGTTTGGCTTGGTACACAAAGCTAATCAAGATTCAGTGAAGTCACTTTTAGCAATGAAGTAATTCTTCGAACAAGAAAATTTATTTTTATTAACCGAATGATTTAGCCCGAAGTTCGTTAGTTTTGAGTAGCTGCGACGCTAACATTCAAAAACGATTAAAACTATGCCAAGATCAGTAAATCATGTTGCTTCAAAAGCAAAAAGAAAGAAAATTTTAGGTTTTACCAAAGGTTATTTTGGTGCTAGGAAGAATGTCTGGACTGTTGCCAAAAATACTTGGGAAAAGGGTTTAACATATGCTTACCGTGACCGCAAAAACAAAAAACGCAACTTTCGTGCATTATGGATTCAACGTATCAATGCGGCTGCCCGCTTGGAGGGTATGTCTTATTCTAAATTGATGGGTGCCCTGCATAAAGC
>CAZOKL010000059.1:0-13640 GCA_964580305.1 uncultured Bacteroides sp. | reverse complement strand
AAGGATGGTTCCGTAGCTCAGCTGGATAGAGCAACGCCCTTCTAAGGCGTGGGTCCTGCGTTCGAATCGCAGCGGAATCACTGAGAAGGAAATTTTAAATCAATAACAATGGTGATTTAAAATTTCCTTTTTCTTATTTTAAGGCTTATGGTATAAGCCAAATTCACGGCTCGGTAGAAATTCACCTAAGGTTTGGTTTTGATGATGTCAAACAGATAGCTAAGTTTGATTGTGATGGATGAGTTGCCCGAACGACCGAAGTAGTCTTGCTTAGAATTGCTGAAGATGTCGGCCAGTCCGTAGTAATAGCGTCCTTCGAGGACGAAGTGGCCGATATTTGTACTCAGGTCGAGTCCGCCTCCTCCACAGATGCCATAGTCAAACTTGTTTTCTATGGCTTTGCCATACTGTCCGGTGACGTCATTCGGACGCTGGCTGGAATCCCAAGGAAGTCCTCCGTAGGTTTCTTTTTCATTCAGAAAGAAATTTATCTGTGGTCCGGCGTTGATGAAAAACCTCACACCGCGCTGCTCACGTCCCCAGCCCATGTTGAACATGAAGGGAATCTCCAGATAGTTGGTCACACGTTTGTAGGTATTGTTGCTGCCGTCCTCAATGACTTCTTCCCATCCCCGCTGTGCCAGGTTGATTTCCATTTGCAATGCGCAGATGGCTGTGAAGTATTTTTCACATGTATAGCGGATGGTGATGCCTCCACATTGTCCCATGAGAAATGTGGTTTTAATGGTCGGTGTGAAGGTGACACTGCTCAAATTAATGCCACCGTTGACTCCGATGGCCAAGTCATTGCGATATTCGCCCACCTGGGCAAGAGCCTGCCGCGTGCCTCCCAGTAGGAGGAGTGTGCAGAACAGCAAGAGATGTTTCAGGGTCTTGTTCATTGGTCGAAGTCCATTTTAATCAGTTCGTGGTCTTTGGTGAAATGGATGAAGAACACCTTTTTATTTATGAATCCTCCCCAGTTGCTTACGCGTTCGAAGCGGAAGCTCGTTTGTATGGGTGTGACCCGGATGTTGTTCAAGTTTTGTTCCAGATTGTCGCCGTAGAGGGAGAGTCCCTTGAGCAGATAGTATGCCGTTTCGTATCCCAATATGGCATACTTGGGATAGGTGTTCAGTATCTCCTTGTGATACCACTGGCGGAACTCTTTCTGAAAATTGACCACACTCACCGAGAGGTTGTTGGCATAGAATGAGGTATAGAAGTAGGTGTCAAACGTGTAGAAGTCATCCAGATGGTCGGTCGTATAGGTCTGCCATTCCGGATAGCCGAACAGATGAATGCTGTATTTGTCCGGCGTCTGTTCAGCTTCCCATGACAGCTTTAAGGCTTTGAGGTAGGGCAGGAGCTTGATGAGTGCAATGTTGCTGCCCGATGTGGGGATGAGGATGTTTTCCATGTCTGCCTGCAAGGCTTGTTCGATGCTCTCCTTGCTGTTGGCTTGGATTTCCCGGAAGGAGATGTGCTGGTTTTTCAACTCTTGCTTGAAACCTCCGATGAAATCCCGTTTGTCGGTCTCACCGTCTCCGGCATCTACGAAGACGATGTTGTTGCCGCGGAATTTGCGCAGGAAGTGCTCATAGACTTCCGAATATAGATAGGATTGCGGTGTGTTGACTTGATAGAGGTAGGGATTGCTGAACACCTCGTCACACTTCGATGTGAAGGGGACTACAAGGCGTATCTTGTTCTTTTCGCAGAACGTCGATATGGCAGGGATGTGTGTGGCATGTCCCGGCCCGATGATGAGATCCATGTCCTTCATCTCGCTCCGGGCAAGTATCTGGCGGACAGTGGCGGCGTTGTTCTGCGTGTCGTAAGTATAGATGTCGAACGACGTGCCGTTTTGCTTCAGCTCATTGACTGCCATCAGAAGGCCCTGGTAATATTCCACCATGCGCAGCTGCTCGCCTTGATTGCCGCCATTGAGCATGAAGGGCAGCATGACAGCCACTTGCAGATGGTTTTTACGTTTCGTGTCCGAGTCGATGCGTTCAAACAGTTCGCTGTTGGTCGGTGTGACGCTCACGTCAGGCCTTGCCGCAGGGACGACAGGCGTTTGCTTGTGGTAGGGGATGCGGATGTAATCGCCTCGTTTCAGCTTTTCCGTCTTCAGCTCCGGATTGGCAGCAATGAGCTCCTCCTCCGTGATGCCATATTCGCGGCAGATGCTGTAGATGGTCTCCCGGCGTTTCACTTTATGGATGTCGCGGTAATTCTGTTGAGGGGTGGCGGTTGACTGGCTTGCCGGTTGCTCAGTCGTGGTGACTGAAGACGCCGGTTCCTGCTTTGCAGCGGGGATGATGATGACCTGACCGCTGCGGAAGTTGCTGGCACTGAGTCCCGGATTGGCCTTGCAGATGGCCTCCACGGTGACATGATAGCGCTGCATGAGCTGATAGAGAGTCTCGCCCGGCTGGATGGTGTGAAACTGTGGTCCGCTGCCGGCCTTCTGGGGGATGCGCAACGTTTCGCCTGCCTTGATGAGCCGGTCGCTGCCCGGGTTCAGGCGCACGATGTCTGCCACGGAGATGTTGTAGGTGGCAGCGATGGAGGTGAGATTTTCACCGCGTGCGATGGTATGGAGGAAATAGGAGTCGGATGTTTGTGCCTGGAGGCATATCGGCAAGCAGGCAAGCAGCCCGATGCAGAGCCAGCGTCGTAGAACTTTCATTCTTATGATACGTTTTGATTTGTCGGCAAAAGTATAAAAACTCTTGGCATATACCTACGTAAAACGAAATATTCTTTCGCCGTAGAGTCCGTAATATCACCACGAAGCATTAATTTTGCATGAATTATAGAACTGATATATGACTGACGAAACAGAAAAGATAAGCGTGTATGGTGCTCGCGTGCACAACCTGAAGAATATCGACGTCGAAATCCCACGAAACAGCCTCACCGTCATCACCGGGCTGAGCGGCAGCGGCAAATCTTCACTGGCCTTTGACACTCTCTTTGCCGAGGGGCAGAGGCGCTACATTGAAACCTTCTCGGCCTATGCGAGAAACTTCCTCGGGGGCATGGAGCGACCCGACGTGGACAAGATTACGGGACTCAGCCCCGTCATCTCCATAGAGCAGAAGACGACCAACAAGAACCCCCGCTCCACCGTGGGCACTACCACCGAAATCTATGACTACCTGCGACTCCTCTTTGCACGTGCGGGCACAGCCTATTCCTACTTCTCGGGTGAGAAGATGGTGAAGTACACCGAGGAGCAAATCATCGACCTCATTCTGAACGACTATGCCGGGCACCGCATCCTCCTGCTGGCCCCCTTGGTGCGCACCCGCAAGGGACATTACAGGGAGCTCTTCGAGCAGGTGCGCAAGAAGGGCTATCTGTATGTGCGCGTGGACGGCGAGGTGCGTGAGGTGACACACGGCATGAAGCTTGACCGTTACAAGAACCACGACATCGAGGTGGTGGTGGACAAGCTCGTGGTGAGCAGCAAGGACGACAAGCGCCTGACACAGAGCGTGGCCACCACCATGACGCAGGGCGACGGACTCCTCATGGTGCTCGATGCCGACACGAACACGGTGCGGCACTACAGCAAGAGGCTCATGTGCCCCGTCACAGGGCTGTCATATCGCGAGCCGGCACCGCACAACTTCTCGTTCAACTCCCCGCAGGGCGCATGCCCCCGCTGCAAGGGGCTCGGCTATGTGAACCTCATCGACGTCGACAAGGTCATCCCTGACCGCTCGCTCTCCATCCACGAGGGGGCCATCGTGCCTCTGGGGCGGTATAAGAACACGATGATATTCTGGCAGATAGACGCCCTCCTCGAGAAGTATGAGGCGACACTCAAAACACCCGTCGCGCGGCTGCCCGAGGAAGCCATTGACGAGATTCTCAACGGCTCGGACGAGCGCATACGCATCAAGGCCGCGCTGCTGCACGCGTCGTCTGACTACTTCACACACTATGAGGGCCTGGTGAAGTACATCATGCAAATGCTTCAGGACAGCGAGGCATCTGCCACGCAGCAGAAGTGGGCCGAGCAGTTCTCGCGCACGGCGGTGTGCCCCGACTGTGCAGGCGCGCGCCTCAACCGCGAGGCACTGAGCTACCGCATTCACGACAAGAACATACACCAGCTCTCGTGCATGGACATCAGCGAGCTTCATGACTGGATGCTCCACGTGGAGGAGCACCTTGACGCCAGGCAGAGGCGCATCGGTGAGGAGATTCTCAAGGAGATAAGGACACGGCTGAAGTTCCTCCTCGACGTGGGGCTGGACTACCTCTCGCTGGGCCGCTCGTCTGTCACCCTGTCGGGCGGCGAGAGCCAGCGCATACGCCTGGCCACGCAGATAGGGGCACAGCTGGTCAACGTGCTCTACATCCTCGACGAGCCCAGCATCGGGCTCCACCAGCGCGACAACATGCGCCTCATCCGCTCGCTCAAGGAGCTGCGCGACGTGGGCAACACGGTCATCGTCGTCGAACACGACCGTGACATGATGCTCCATGCCGACCATGTGGTCGACATGGGCCCGCGCGCGGGGCGGCTCGGCGGCGAAGTGGTGTTCTCGGGCACGCCCCGCGAGATGCTCCGCACGCACACCCTCACGTCGCGCTACCTCAACGGCGAGCTGCGCATCGAGGTGCCCCGCGAGCGTCGCCCCGGCAACGGCCACTCGCTGCGCCTCCTCGGTGCGCGGGGCAACAACCTGAAGGGCGTCGACGTGACCTTCCCCCTGGGGTGCCTCATCTGCGTCACCGGCGTGTCGGGCAGCGGCAAGTCCACCCTCATCAATGACACCCTCCAGCCCCTCCTCTCGCAGCACTTTTACCGCTCGCTGCGCGACCCCCTGCCGTGCGACGGCATCGAGGGGGTGGAGTATATAGACAAGGTGATTGCCGTCGACCAGTCGCCCCTGGGGCGGACGCCCCGTTCGAACCCGGCCACCTACACGGGTGTCTTCGCCGACATCCGCACCCTGTTTGTCAACCTGCCCGAAGCGAAGATGCGCGGCTACAGGCCGGGGCGCTTCTCCTTCAACGTCAGCGGCGGACGCTGCGAGGCCTGCGGGGGAAACGGCTACAAGGTGATAGAGATGAACTTCCTGCCCGACGTCTTCGTGCCCTGCGAGGTGTGCCACGGCAAGCGCTACAACCGGGAGACGCTGGAGGTGCGCTTCAAGGGCAAGTCCATCGCCGACGTGCTCGACATGACCATCAGCCAGGCCGTTGAGTTCTTCGAGAACGTGCCCTCAATCGTGGGCAAGATTCGCGTGTTGCAGGACGTCGGCCTGGGATACATCCGTCTGGGCCAGCCCTCGACCACCCTGTCGGGCGGCGAGAGCCAACGCGTGAAGCTGGCCGCCGAACTGGCGCGGCGCGACACGGGGCGCACCCTCTACATCCTCGACGAGCCCACGACGGGACTCCACTTTGAGGACATCCGTGTGCTCCTGTCGGTGCTCAACCGGCTGGTGGACAAGGGCAACACGGTCATCGTCATCGAGCACAACATGGACGTCATCAAGGCTGCCGACCACATCATCGACATGGGCCCCGAGGGAGGCCGTGCCGGAGGCCGCCTGCTCTGCTGCGGCACGCCCGAGGAGGTGGCCGCCGCGGGTGTGGGTCACACCTCGAAATTCCTGCGCGAGGAGCTTGCCACCTCCCTGCCCGCCGTGTGATGCGCCACCCCACGCGTGAGGTCCAGTTTGACCCCACGCGTGGGGTGCCATCGGGGTGCACTCGTGGGGTCCTCAGAGGGTGCACTCGTGGGGTCGGAGAGGGGTGCACGCGTGGGGTCGAATAGGGGTGCACGCGTGGGGTCAAACGGAGGTCTGCGCAAACCCCGCGCGGGCCTTCACGAAAGGACATAACTGACTATTGTAATGATATGAGCAACAAGACAACAAAGACCAATGCCGCCCGCCTGCTCGACAAGGCGGGTGTGGCCTACGAGCTTATCCCCTACGTGGTGGACGAGAGCGACCTCAGCGCGGTGCACGTGGCCGCGAGTCTGGGTGAAGACGTGGAACAGGTGTTCAAGACCATCGTGCTGCGGGGCGACCGCACGGGGCTCTTCGTGTGCATCGTCCCCGGCGAGCACGAGGTGGATCTCAAGATGGCGGCCCGCGTCTCGGGCAACAAGAAGTGCGAGCTGCTCCCCCTGAAGGAGCTGCTGCCTGCCACGGGCTACATCCGCGGGGGCTGCTCGCCCGTGGGCATGAAGAAGCGCCTGCCCACGTTCATCCACTCCACGTGCCGCTCCTTTCCTTATATATATGTAAGCGCCGGCGTGCGCGGGCTGCAACTGAAGGTGGCTCCCGACGAGCTGATTCGGGTCACCTCTGCCGAAGTTTGTGATTTGTTTGCACGGTTATGAAAAATATCTCTATATTTGTGGCCATTAATTCACTTTATTAATTATCTAACATCTTAACTTATGTTTGAAGGACAACCTAAAGGACTGTATGCCCTTGCGCTTGCCAACACCGGCGAGCGGTTCGGGTATTACACGATGTTGGCAATCTTCGTACTATTCCTGAAAGCCAACTTCGGACTATCTCCCGGCATGGCCGGCACCATTTACTCCACATTCCTGGCACTCGTCTACTTCCTGCCCTTCGTGGGTGGCATTCTGGCCGACAGATTCGGCTACGGCAAGATGGTGACCATAGGCATCATAGCCATGTTCGTGGGCTATGTTCTGCTTGCCCTCCCCCTGGGTGGCGGCACGCTGGGCATGATAAGCATGTTTGCCGCCCTCGTGGTCATCAGCAGCGGCACAGGGCTCTTCAAGGGCAACCTGCAGGTGATGGTGGGCAACCTGTATGACACGCAGGAGTATGCGTCGAAGCGCGATTCGGCGTTCAGCATCTTCTACATGGCCATCAACATCGGTGCACTGTTTGCTCCCACGGCGGCTGTCGCCATCATGGAATACACCCAGAAGAACTGGGGGGTGAGCGTGAATGACTCATATCACTTTGCCTTTGCCATAGCCTGTGTGTCGCTCATCGTCTCGATGTCCATTTACTACGGTTGCCGTAACTGGTTCCGCCACGTTGAGGGTAGCACGAAGTCTGATGCCGCGGCGAAGAACTCCGCCCGTCCGGCCGAAGAGCTCACCCCGAAGGAGACGAAAGATCGCATCGTGGCCCTCTGCCTGGTGTTCTTCGTGGTTGTGTTCTTCTGGATGGCGTTCCACCAGAACGGCCTGACGCTGACCTACTTTGCCGATGAGTTCACTGCCAAGAGTTCCGAGGGCATGCAGAGCATGATGTTCAACGTGTGGAACCTCGTGGCAGTCATCTTCATTGTCTATGCACTCTTCTCCCTCTTCCAGTCGAAGACCGCGAGGGGGAAAACCATATCGGGTGTAGTCATCCTCGCCGCGCTGGCCTTCCTGGCCTATAACTACGTGAACATCGAGGGTATCACTCCGGTCAGTGCCCCCATCTTCCAGCAGTTCAATCCGTTCTTCGTCGTGGCCCTGACTCCGGTGTCCATGGCCATCTTCAGTTCGCTGGCCCGCAAGGGCAAGGAGCCTTCTGCCCCGCGCAAGATTGGTTTTGGTATGTTGGTCGCCGCGTGTGGTTATATCCTGATGATGCTGGCCTCCATCGGCTTGCTCTCTCCGAATGCACAGGCAGCTGCTGTTGAGAGTGGCAGGGCCTCGTTCGTGTCGCCCAACTGGCTCGTTTCGACCTATCTCGTGTTGACTTTCGGCGAGCTGCTCCTTTCCCCGATGGGCATCTCGTTCGTGTCTAAGGTGGCTCCTCCCAAATACAAGGGCATGATGATGGGCGGGTGGTTCGTGGCCACTGCCATTGGCAACTATCTCACCGCTGTCGCTGCCTGGTTGTGGGGCGACCTGCCGCTCCTGGTCGTATGGGGTGTGTTAGTGGCCCTTTGCCTGCTCTCGGCACTGTTCATCTTCTCTGTCATGAAGCGTCTGGAGCGCGTAGCCAAATAGCTTTTTTAGGTGGTTGAATAATAAATCTGGAATCCTCTGTGGCCGTGTGTTGCAGGGGATTCTTTTTTTGTATGCCGCATTTTCACACGGGCGATACTGAAAAAAACTAAAAAGATGGCAGTGGAAGCATCGTTATGCAGATAAAGTCCTATTTTTGTGCAAATTTGCATAATTCATTAGGATGAAGAGGAAAAGACATCTCGCATGGGTATTGTTCCTGGTGTGTGTGGTCATGCAGGTCGCATTGGCGTTTCCGCATCATCATCACGGAGGAGACATAATGCTGTGCACGCAGTATGACGTGTTGCACTGTGCGTTTGATTGTCAGGATGCCGCCCACCATCATGCCGGAGAGCAGGATTGTGGCAATTCTTGCGTGACGTCTTTTTGTTGCGATGCTCCTCATCATTCCAACTTCATTCCTCCCATTTCCCTGTTTGTCATTGATTGGTTCACGCTGGACAGCGTGTGCCACTTGCTGTTCTTTGAGACACAAGTGGACGATTCTGCTTTCTGCTACGTCGAACATCTGCATTCCTATGACGGACAGGATGTCAGTGGGCTTCGTGCGCCTCCTTGTGTCTGAGGCATTGGCAGCGACGTTCTGTCGGCTGTGCCATTATTATCCCGATACATTTCGGCTCAAAGTCTGATACGTGGTTGAGAGCCAAATAATTCCTCTGTGACTAACATTGCAAGAGAGTTGCATCAACGGATGCCTATCTTTGTCCACGCGAAGAGGAATCATTATTTATCCATTAATAATACATAAATTTAACTATATGAAGAAAGCATATTTGCCGCTTGCATTTGCAGGCGCATTGTTGATCTCGCTGTCGGCTTGTGGCAGCGGAGCATCACATGACACCCATGAACATGCAGAGAGTGGGGCACATGCTCACGAACATGAACATGAACACGACCATGACCATGAAGATGACCATGACCATGAAGGAGAAGCAGCCCACGGAGATGAAATCATTTTGACCGCGGAGAAAGCAAAGGCTGCAGGCGTGGTGGTCAAGGAAGTGCATCCGGGAACTTTTCGCCAAGTGATTCACACGAGTGGAGAGGTGCTTGCTGCACAAGGTGATGAGGCAACAGTGGTCGCTACGACGGCCGGCATCGTGTCGTTCCCGACTCCGATGGTTGAAGGTAAAAGTGTGAGCATGGGTAGCAACCTGATGGTGGTTTCGGCCCGCAATCTGGCAGAAGGTGAACCTGCCGAACGTGCCCGCATCGCTTACGAAGCTGCCAAAGATGAGTATGACCGTGCCCAGAAGCTGGTCGGCAGCGGCATTGTGTCGAAGAAAGAGTTTGCCACCATCAAGGAGACATTCGAGAATGCTCGTTTAAGTTATGAAGCTTTGATTTCTCAAGCCGGCAAGACCGGACAGCGTGTCACGGCTCCTATTAGTGGTTATGTGAAGACATGTTTGGTGAAGGAAGGCGATTACGTCACTGTGGGTCAACCGCTCATGACGCTTACGCAGAACCGTCGCTTGTACCTTCGTGCTGAGGTGTCAGCACGTTACTATAAATACTTATCAGGTGTAGTGTCGGCCAATTTCAAGACCCCTTATGATGACCGCGTTTATGCACTTGAAGACCTTTGCGGACGTGTGCTTTCTTATGGTAAGTCGACGGACAATTCCTTGTATTATCTGCCAATCATTTTTGAGTTCGACAACCGTGGTGACATTGTTCCCGGTTCGTATGTGGAGGTTTATCTGCTTTCGGGTGAAATGAATGATGTCATGGTGTTACCCAAGACAGCCATTACTGAGGAACAGGGCGTGAACTTTGTCTATTTGCAACTGGATGCCGAAGGCTACAAGAAACAAGAAGTGAAGCTCGGTGCAGACAATGGCAAAGATGTGCAAATCCTTTCGGGAGTGCATGCAGGCGACAAAGTCGTAGTTGAAGGGGCTTATCATGTGAAATTGGCTTCGGCAAGCAATGCCATCCCGGCACATACACACGAACATTAATCGGGAGGAATAACGTATGTTGAACAAGATTATACATTTCTCTCTGAACAACCGCATCCTTATCCTGGTTGCTTCGGTGTTGCTGATGGTGGGAGGTGCTTACACGGCCTTCCATACTGAGGTAGATGTATTCCCCGACCTTAATGCACCCACTGTGGTTGTTATGACAGAAGCCAACGGCATGGCGGCCGAAGAAGTGGAGCAACTGGTGACGTTTCCTGTGGAGACGGCTGTCAATGGTGCGACCAATGTGCGCCGTGTGCGTTCTTCGTCCACCAACGGATTCTCCGTTGTATGGGTTGAGTTTGATTGGGGAACAGATATTTATCTTGCCCGTCAGATTGTGTCGGAGAAGTTGGCTGTGGTCAGTGAGGAGTTGCCCGACAATGTGGGTAATCCGACCCTTGGTCCTCAGTCGTCCATCTTGGGTGAATTGATGATTATTGGTCTGACAGCTGACAGCACGTCAATGCTTGACTTGCGCACGTTGGCCGATTGGACGATTCGTCCGCGCCTTCTTTCCATGGGTGGTGTAGCACAAGTGGCTGTTTTGGGAGGCGACATCAAGGAGTATCAAATTCAGCTTGACCCTGCTCGCATGAAGCACTACGGGGTGACACTGGCCGATGTAATGGCTGCTACACGTGACATGAACCAGAATGCCAACGGCGGTGTGATCTATGAGTATGGTAATGAATATATAGTGCGCGGTGCACTGTCTACGACCGATGTAGAAAAGCTCTCACGTGCCGTCATCAAGCAAGTGGACGATTTTCCTATTACGCTGGGCGATATAGCTCATGTAGGTGTAGGTGCTCAGCAGCCGAAGCTTGGTTGTGCTTCCGTTGAGGGTAAGCCTGCTGTGCTGATAACTGTCACGAAACAGCCTAATACCGGAACACTTGACCTGACGGAGAAAATAGACGCCTCTCTGGTCGACTTGCAGAAGAATCTGCCTGCCGACGTTAAGATGTCGACTGATATCTTCCGCCAATCGCACTTTATCGAAAGCTCCATCGGCAATGTGCGTCGTTCGCTCTATGAGGGAGCTATTTTCGTAGTGATAGTGCTCTTTCTGTTTTTGGCCAATGTGCGTACCACTGTCATCTCTCTGGTGACCCTGCCGCTGTCGCTGGTCGTGTCTGTACTGGTGCTCCATTGGATGGGTATGACCATCAACACTATGTCACTCGGAGGTATGGCTATCGCCATTGGTTCTTTGGTTGATGATGCCATCGTTGATGTGGAGAATGTATGGAAGCGTTTACGTGAGAATAAGATGCGTCCCAAGGAAGAGAGGAGCTCGGTGATGGACGTCGTGTTTCATGCATCTAAGGAGGTACGCATGCCGATTCTGAATTCTACCTTGATTATAATTGTAAGCTTTGTTCCCCTGTTCTTTCTATCCGGCATGGAAGGACGTATGCTGGTGCCATTGGGCATTGCTTTCATCGTAGCCTTGATAGCTTCCACAGTTGTGGCTCTTACGCTAACTCCCGTTTTGTGTAGCTATTTGTTGGGACGTGAGAAGGGTGAAAGGCTGCCGAAAGAAAGTTTCGTGTCTGTTTGGTTGCGTCGCTATTACTTTGTGGTTTTGGAATGGTCGTTGCGTCACAGCAAAGCCGTGCTGGGTACCACCATTGCATTGTTTGTAGTGACTCTGGGCTTCTTCTTTACCTTGGGGCATAGCTTCTTGCCGTCGTTCAACGAGGGCTCGTTCACTATCAATGTCAGCTCTTTGCCAGGTATCTCACTGGAGGAGAGCGACAAGATAGGTCGTCAGGCAGAAGAACTTTTGCTCACGATTCCCGAAATCAAGACCGTAGGTCGCAAGACGGGGCGTGCGGAACTTGACGAGCATGCTCTCGGTGTGAATGTGTCCGAGATAGAGGCTCCCTTTGTATTGGAAGATCGTTCGCGAGAGGAGTTGCTCGAGGAAGTGCGCCAAAAACTGAGTGCAATCACAGGGGCGAACATAGAAATAGGCCAACCCATCAGTCATCGCATCGATGCCATGCTGAGTGGTACGCAGGCCAGCATTGCTATTAAGCTTTTCGGTACGGATTTAAATAAGATGTTTCAGTTGGGCAATCAGATAAAGAACGCTATCACCGATATAGAGGGTGTAGCTGACCTGAACGTGGAACAACAGATTGAACGGCCTGAACTCAACATTGAACCAAAACGAGAGATGTTGGCTAAGTATGGCATCACCCTGCCCGAGTTTCGTGAGTTCGTGTCGGTCAATATGGCCGGTGAAGTCGTATCGCAAGTATATGAAGACGGTAAGTCATTTAATCTGGTCGTGCGTACACAAGAAGACTACCGCAACGAGATGGAAAAGGTAAGGAATTTGATGATTGACACACCCGATGGTGCGAAAGTCCCTTTGACCTATGTCGCCGATGTCCGTTCATCTTCAGGACCGAATACCATCAGTCGGGAGAACGTGCAGCGTAAGATTGTTATCTCGGCCAATACAGCTGGACGCGACGTACGCAGCGTGGTGAACGACATCCGTCGCCGCATTGACGAACGTATCACCCTGCCCGAAGAATATCATATTGAGTATGGTGGACAGTTCGAGAGTGAACAGACAGCATCACGTACACTCCTGTTGGCATCCTTGATGAGCCTTGTAGTCATTTTTCTTATCCTCTACACGCAGTTCAAGAGTGCAATTCACAGCGCCATCATTCTCATCAATCTGCCTCTAGCGTTGATTGGAGGCGTGTTCGCACTCGTGTTCACCACGGGGGAAGTCAGCATCCCAGCTATCATCGGGCTTATCTCTCTCTTTGGCATCGCTACGAGAAATGGTATGTTGCTTCTCTCGAACTATCATCATTGGCAGACCGAAGGCATGTCGCTTCATGACAGTATAGTGCATGGGTCACTTGATCGCTTGAACCCCATTCTCATGACGGCCCTCTGTTCAGCTTTGGCTATGATACCATTGGCCGTCAACGGCGACCTGCCAGGCAACGAAATTCAGAGCCCGATGGCTAAGGTCATCCTAGGTGGACTTCTGACATCAACCTTTCTCAACGGGTTCATCATCCCCATCGTTTACAAGCTGATGAACAACAAATCTAAATCAAACGTACAATCCCTATAAAACCCATGAAACAGATTATACTGACCGTTGTGCTTTTCTGTGCATTTTCCGGGCTGCGTGCGCAGACGGGGAGCATTGAGCGTGTGCTGAAAAGCATCGAACAAAATAACCGTGAACTCCAGGCAGGCGAGCAAAATACACGTGCCGAGAAATTAGAAGTGAAAAATGAAAACAATTTGGAAGACCCCTCCGTGTCCTATGCACGCAAGTTTGGCACGCAGGACGGTGTTGGACCGGAGAGTGAATTTGAGGTGACACAGGGTATCGACTTTCCCACGCTCTATGCTCAACGTCGGCAATACGCTCGGATGCAAGGGCGGGTTCTCGATTTGCAGCAGGCCGTTGTGCGACGTGACATCCTCTTGCGTGCCAAGGAACTTTGTCTTGACCTTATTCGTCTGAATCAACTTCGTGCGCTTTACGAACAACGCATTAAGAATGCTGAGGAACTCAGTGTACTCTACGATAAGCGTTTTCGCGAGGGAGATGCTAATATCTTAGAAGTGAACAAGGTGAAGATGGAATTGATGAGTATGCGAGCCGCAGCCGCTGAGAATGA
>CAZOKL010000058.1:0-13766 GCA_964580305.1 uncultured Bacteroides sp. | reverse complement strand
GTATATACAGGCTCTTCATGTTTTGGAGAATCCGATGAAGATTCATCACTACCCGTTGCCATGAATAAATAAAAGCACAAGCTTAATACAGATGCAATAACTTTAAATGCAATTTTTCCCTTTTTCATTATCTTTTTTAATTTAAATATTTAACAATCATACATCCTGACAATAAGCCAAAGATATAACATATCATATCAATCCAGTCGAAAGTGCCTCTCATCCAATCAAATGCCTGTGCCAGTTCAGAACCTATAGCGATTACAGGCAGAGAAAAAATATACGGCCAACCTTGTTTCAAATCAAAATTCCAGATCACGGAAATAAAAAGTACATAAGAACAGAGCCATAATCCGTCCGGTAGGGAATAAGCTACCCACTGTGGTAACGCATAAGGTACGCGCAAAGCATCAACATATTCCTTTATATGGAGATTTTCGCACCAGCGGAACATGACTAGTGATTCACTACGAAACATCAGATAAATCATTCCTCCTATGAAGAAAAGAAGTAGGCTCAGTCCTGTTATATATACTTTTATTTTAACATTTTTCTCCATTTGTTGACTTCAGCTTGATCATGTTTGTAGGTATAGTATTTGATTAAATTTTTAATTGCTATTTGTGAATCTGCGGTAGCTGCAATTTTCCAATACTCTACTGCTGTTTCTTCATTCTTTTTGACACCATTACCATTTTTGTACAGGGTACCAAGATAAGCATACGCTTTCTTGTATCCTAATTTAATTGCCTTTTCGTAATATTCTGCAGCCTTATAATAATTCGATTCTTGTTCGTAGTAATAACCTAAAAAACAAGTACCTTCTGGATCGTTAAGTGCAACAGCCTTCTCTAAAAAGTTATAAGCTTTACGTTTATCCTTCTTGAGATAGTAATTTCCAATTCTTCTGAATGAAGTAACATATTCAAAGTCCAAGTCTGCGGACTTCTCATAGAAAGATATCGCTTTTATTTTGTCGCTGGCATATATTTTGTCTGCCAGATCTGCAATTGTCTTTCCATATTCTTTGTCCAGTTTATTAACACGTTCAAAATAACTTATGGCAGCAGTATAATCCTGTTTGTTATAGTAATAATTGCCTAAATTCATCAATGAACGGTCAGAAAGATTCTTTAAGGTAAGAAGCGCTTGAACAGCCTTATCATGTTCACCATTCTCATAATTTAGATTAGCATCACTTTCTAAAGCTAGCATATCACCCTCAAAAACTGCTTGTGAATAATAATTTCGTGCTAGTTCAACATTACGTGGTACCCCCCAACCATGATAATAGATATCACCAATATTACGAAGTGCATTAGCTTGATGGTCTTCTGATGCAATAAGAAATCTTTTTAAGGCTTCCGCGTAATTCACAGATGTCCCTATTCCTTTAAGATACATGTCGGCAACAATGCATTGAGCTAAGGAATTTCCAAGATCAGCCGCTTTAAAATAATACATAAAGGCTTCTTGTGAGTCATTAGACAATTCAGCCAACAACATGATAGCATCAGGATTGTCCTGAGCCGCAGATTTTTTCAAGTTTACCATAGCCTCTTGTTTGTTATACATATTACTCGAATTATCCAATAACAAGCAACCTAATCGGAACTGTGCAATATCATCACCGTTGTTAGCCAATTTTTTATACTCTTTATACGCTTTCTTGTAGTCTTTTTGTCGTCCATTTGAACCCTGATAGAAGTCATCACCCTTACTGGATACTTCTATCCTATAATTATTGACATCATCATCCACTCCAATAGAAATAGATGACATAGATTTGGAATAGTTTTTTTTGTTGACCTCAATTTTATAATCACCCAACAAGAAGACTTTTTCTCCCGTAAAAACCTTTGTTTTAGATGGTTTCAAAGCTCCTTTTTCTGGAATAATTCTGAATTCCGCATTTGCCGGATAAGTCATGCGGAGGCTACCTCTTAATGACATATCCAAAGATTGATCCTGATAGGTTAAATCCACTGTTTCACTTTTGCTCCAAGAATCACCATCCCCAATACACGCATCAATCTTATGCAAACCAGCCGGAAGTTGAATCATGTCGTTCTTGAGTTTATTCACTTCTTCACCATCAATTTTAAGTTTTGTACCTTTTTCATAATGGAGCGTAAGAACACGTTTCTCATTTGTAGGTAAGTAAATGGGGGCAATATTCTCAATCACATCATCACCTTTGACAAACAAGCTACCGGCTTGTTCGTTGAACCCTTCAATATTTGTTGTCAATGTGTAATTATGAGAACCCTTATCCAACGGTATATTAAACTCACCGTTTTCGGTTTCATAAGAGTTCCCTTCAATTGTGATTTGAGCATTCTTTACGTTTGTTACAATATGAACAACGGTTTGGCTGTTAGTTTTCTGAGGTAGCAAAGCCGTAACCTGATAAGTATGTTTTCCCACTAAAGGGAAAGGAAACTCTATATCCGTAGGTAGAATATTGGGATGTCTAAGTTTGATTTTTTTAGTTCCCTCTGGAACATAAACCTGATACTCACCAGGAATATGTTTGGTGTCAATTACCCATCCTTCAAAGGTGGCTCCTTCCAGAACAGGAAGCACAACCTTTACCAAAGCACAAGGGTTACCGTTACGGTCAGTACGAGGATTTGTTCTGGCTTGTAGATCGGACAGTTTTTCCTCGAAGTTTTTGATAATAACTTCTTGTCCCATAGAAGTAACGATCGACATCAATCCGAATAATATAAAACATACAAATCTCATATTTGTTATCATTTTTTGTTCTATTAAATATCAAAATCGCTTAACTTAAATATCTCATCTTTCGGCAAGCGTTGATTATTCAATCTGTCAGGTTGCCATGTACGCACATGTATTTGTGGATGTGATTCATCTGAAAAGTCCCACAGCAGAAAGAGGAAGCCATCATCATGATAGCTGTCGGAAGAATATCCTTGATGTAAGGTAACACCATAGAAATCTACATTTACTGGATGACGCATAACTTCAATTTCGTCAAAAGTAACCTTGATGGTTTTATTGGCTGCAAATACTCGTTTTAAGTTTCTTAAATACTGTTGTTTGTCTTGTTTTTTGTAGGTGATCTTATCCGGCACTTTGATACCATCTCTTGGAGCACTCTTTACTACCTTTCCAGTAATGATTAAAGCGTCATCACTGAAAACCTGTTCCAAAAAATCCAAATCCTTTTGGTTATAAGATGTACGGAACTGCTCAACATAGTCAAGAATTAATTGGCGACGGCGCAAGTCGGTTAATTCGAGGTTACTTTTGATAACTTCCAAGTACAGGTTCATGCTGATGGACAAATAGAAACTCTCAATATCACCACTCTTATTGAAACTGATAACAGCCTCTTGATATTCATTGTCATTGAAAGGTCTATCTCCACGAGGTTTCATTTCCAACGGAATGTTTCTTATTTGGTATCCCGATCCGGTTTCCAAACATCGTTCCACGATTTCGGATTCTGAACACATGAACGGACTGTTCTCCCACAACATAGACAATGAACGTGTTACGGAAGAAGAAAGAGCCAGTTTTTCAAAGTCCAGATTACGTTTTGACGCTTGTGCCTCATTAATTTCAGACAAAAGGATCGACATTTTCTTCTCAATCTTGTCCGCTAGAACCTGATTGTCCAATCCGTCAGATATAACAACTTTTACGGAATTATCTGCATGGGCAAAGCCACACATCACTAACAGAAAAAATAAAGAAAGTATTTTCTTCATCAATGTTATTATTTTATTATTTCCAACCATATAGAACCGCATTTTTTATAATTGTCAATATTATCAGAAGCTAGTTTCCTAAGATTATAATATTCATCATCAGTCTTTAGTAAACAAGCTACCACTTCGCCTGTTTGTGAATATATAAACATGTGAAATTTGCCATTTTTAGGTAACGTTGCATATTTACCATAACGGTTCAACCGATCTTTTGCTTTCAAATTTTCTACAAAAGATTTTATTTCGTCAAACCTTTTGATACGCACCATTTCTTCTTCCACATCGTTTAACTGATACGACGGTGACTTATCCATACTTGTATTAGCTTCCACAACTACACAATCTGTTAAATCAACTACTTGTATATCAGTCGCAACAGATATGTTCTCTTCTTTAGTCGGAACGGGTGCGTTTTTCTCTTCCTTAGTGCCTGTCAAATCAGATTTGCTTATGTACACGAATACTCGATACTGGTTACCTCTTTTGGCGTTAATCACTTTTACATGATAATCAAATGAGGAAAGATCAAAAGTTCCTTGTGATACGTTAGATGACTTTAACCAGCTTTCAATGCCAGCTTGTAACAAAGCCATAGCACCATCTTTAGCTTGTTGCTGTTCTGGCATTGTGGCCTCTGCGTAGACATAATCACCAGCTTTCTTAATTTCATTAATTTGGCTTACTGCTGAGTTCCCTTCTTGACTTAAAGCAGGAAACGAAATGCTCAAATAAAAGACCAATATGCTTATCAGCGATTTTGAATTCATGGCTATTTCTTTTTATCTTTATATTCTTGATA
Source organism: uncultured Bacteroides sp. (assembly GCA_964580305.1). Taxonomy (GTDB): domain Bacteria; phylum Bacteroidota; class Bacteroidia; order Bacteroidales; family Bacteroidaceae; genus Phocaeicola_A. Next base: position 9,227 of record CAZOKL010000058.1, on the reverse strand, counting down.
TAAATTCCGCACGTTATGTGTGGGGATGAATGCGTTTAAAGTAGCGGACAATTTTACAGTAGGATTACTGATAAAATCCCGAGGCACTGTTATCGACAACAAATGATTGTATCCCAAATTTTTGTTCTCTGCCAAGACTACTGCTTTGATGTTTTCAATCGTTTCATTTTCAACGGCGAAATATACGTTCATGCCTTCATTTAAGCAATAGTTCACCCATTCGGATACACCAACCGTAAAAGTCATGGACTTGAAACCGTAGAGATATTGCTTGATTTGAAGCTCTCGCCCGTGTCCAAGGTTAGGAATATGAAACAGGTTGGCAATGGAATAATTAAAATGGCATGTATCGTATATCGCAGAAAATTCCAAACTGTCATTTTTCAAATAATAACAACGGTTGATTAGTTCGGCAAGTTCGTAATGCTTGACAGGATTTGTTCCGTATATATTATCCTCTAATTTAATCATATCGGTCAAGTCTTCGATTAATTGAAGTGAATCCGGAGATTCCTTGACAGACTGATAAAGTGTTTTTTGAATTTCATTTAGAGGCATGCCAGTTAACAGCTCACACCATATAGGGAAAGCGACAGACAATTTATCTGTTCCATCCTTGCTCCATGTAGCTTCGTAATATCTGTCATTTACCTTGGATAGCTTAAAATCAGTTCCTTCAACTAAAGAATAGCATTCTGGATAATTCCCTAATAAAAAAATGAACTTGTCATCTTGCATCTTTTGGTTACGTTGATTATAATCAGAACAGCAGCTTAATTCCAAGAAATAGCGTTCAATGAATTCCAAAACGTCTTTATTCTTAGATTTTAATTCATCAGGAAAGAAACGAAAACCAATATGTGTTACCACTCCTTTGTCATTAATACTTGCATACAAAGGTTTATTGTGGAGAACACCGGCTTCCACAATCACGTCTTTCTGTTCGGATTTCGGTGAGAATTGTATTTTCTCAGCCAATGATTTCAACAAGCCTGTCTGGAATTTTGCACTCTGAGCAGACAGATTGCAAAACCCAGACACAAACAAGAATATGCAAACAAGATATCTCATTTCAGATATTATAAGCCAATGATAATACTACCTTTTACGGTATTTTTTTCATTATACCAAACCCCTTGTACAAGTTTACCATTCACATATTCACCAATAATATAATCACCAGGTTCAGCCATACGTTTCTGAGAATCACGCTTGTCGATAAGATGTTTTTCTTTAAAGGTCATTCGTCCATTTTCATCGTGAGGTTTTCCGTTTTTTACTCGTCCTTTGTATGTGGCATATCCCAAATCCAAGCGATCGCTAGTAGTAACAGTGGAATTTTTAGCAGGTTCTGCTTCTTTCTTTTCAGGTGCAGGCGTTGGCGCAACAGGCTGTTCCTTTACTGTTTGTACAGAATCTGTAGGAGCTTCATCAATCACTTCGGGAGCAGGATTGACAGGCGGTTCAGTATTACTTTCGTTTTTAGGAGACATAACGAAGAAACTACCAATACCAAGTACGGTAACTATTGCCAACGCACCCAATAGAGTTTTTCCGTTTTTATTCCACCAACTTCTTGGAGGTGGGCATTCTCGCAAAGGTTTGCCACATTCCTCACATACGAATTCCTTGCGTCCATTTATTTGTTGTATTTCTTTAGCCTTAGACTTGGAGCAATTGTCGTTCAGGCACAATCCATATCTCACAATTTTATATTTACTATTTGTTGCCATATATTGATTTATGTTTTAGTTCATTATTCTAATTAACACTTACTTATTACATTATCGGAGGCATGGGTGGCATGTTACCACCTATCGGAGGCATGGGAGGTGCTACAGGAGTAAACAAACTGCTCAATGCAGGAACTTGACTTGCAGGTGTCCATGCTGGCATACCTTCCATCCATACCAGTGTCTGAGCAGTAAGCTGCCCGGTTTTAACCATTTGGGTGCACATATCCCTATTGAAAGGACCATATTGTTGCCCGCCTACATACAACATGACTTTAATTTCCGGTTCGACAGGTGGAATAGGAGGTATAATAGGTGCATTGGGAGGTGGTGGCATGCCAACTCCACTGTTTGTTTGAGGTTGCTGTATCAAAGTAGGTTGAATCGCCATTTGAGTATCTTTGGCTGCCTTTGCTGCAATTTCTTCTGCATTGTCCACAGCAAAGAGTGAAGGGTATTGCTGACCAAGTCCCTCGCTATGCAAGAGAATAGCATTTCCTTCATCAGTTACTCCATTGCCTGTATTCAGGAAGTTTTCATAACGTTGTTTGTAGGGATTCATCCAATCAATCGCACGCATCGGAAAACAATAAGAAACTGTTATGATAGAAAGTTCATCTTTACGTGTGCTCTTACGATTTACCACAATAGTGGTACGTGCAGTACTTTGATTGAATGAATTCTTAAATGCAGTTTCCAGTTTGTCGGCAAAACCTTTTAACAATATATTGTCGTCAGGTGAAGGAATGGAAACTAAAATGGTCTTTTTATTGATACTGGCGGGATTGGTAGGACTCAGGTTACCTTCATTATTACGCAAGTGCAATTGTATCTGATCGTTGTTCAAAATCAGATACACGCCACTCTGAGTAACAATTTTTGATGCGAAGGCCTTGATGTCATCATCTGTTTTCAGTTTCTGGCGAAGTTGAGTAAGTATATTAAGTCCCAACACCTTGTTATCAGAATCAGCTTTTTCATCGTGTTTCGTTTTCACTATCTGCGAAAGCTTTACATCGAATGCGTCTTTAATCTCATCTACTGAGATGTTATTAGCCAAATTGCCAAAGTTTACAAAATCGCCTTGAGGCAAAATAGCATCACGTAACTGACGAGCTATATTGGGCATATTCACCTTGTCGATTTTAATATCTACCTCGAATTCTTTCATCGCTTCTTCTTCGCTTACTTCCACGATGGCTCCCTTCATATCTTCAAGCCCTTTGTTTATTTTACGCTGGGCAGTGATAAGACGTTCTGTTTCTTCTATGGCTTCATTGATTTTCTGACCAAACATGGAAATATCCGCACTCATCTTGCCCAGTTCAACAAAGATTTTTGCTGCCAATTTCTTTGCAAAATCAAGAGCGACACGCATTGTCTTTGATGTATAATAGTCTATTAGAATGTTTTGGTGATCACCATAACGACGTGCACCTGCACCCACCATACGTTGCAAGATACCTAGACGACTCCACTCTTCAACGTTATCTACACGTGCTCCGTCACATTCTTCATAGGTTTCTGTTTCCTCTTTAAATCGGGCATCAAGTTCCGTGCGGATTTCCGCCATACGTTCTAACAATAACTTAGACACCTTTTGAAGTTCTACAATAGACACATCACCTAAATGCCATTTCTCAAATAAGTCTTGTTCAATTACACGACGAACTTCTTTAGCCATTTCGGGGATAGCACGTTCCTTTCCATAGAAATAAGTAACAACGCCGTCTTCCCGGAAAAATCGTTCAAAAGAATCGCTCATGATATTGTCCAATTCATTTAAAGGACAATCAGCCTTTTTAGCCTCCTCGGCATAGAGCATAGCTTTATCATGCCAATAATCGTTGAATTTAGGATAATCCGTATCTGTCTCTAATATTTTTTGTTCTAATGTCAGGTGATGTTCGTCAAGCATCCACTTTGTTAAATTATCCTTATTCAAATATTCTGCACGATAGTCCTTATTCCGTTCTTCGTTAACGAAACCTTGATTTTCTCGCCAATTATTATACTTGAACTGGTAAAGAACACTTTCACCAACCGTATAAGTAATATGTTTTAAAACTCTAAGTTCTGGATACATTACACGCTTGATACCAAAAGAGCAAACTTTTTTGGTACGAGCTATAGGAATACGTCCCTTGTCGTCCGGATTAGCCGTTTCGTCATATTCAAGAGCGAAATCATCCATGTTTTCAAAATTGTACGCACGAATGATATCAGAATTGATCTCATCTTCTTCGTTAATTAAGAAAATTCGGGCAAAGACATAATCACTCACTACTTTCGGTAATTCTGTTAGAGAATTAACGGTAAGTCCGTTTTCGTTTACATTACTATATATAGTTACGCCATTCGCTACTCCCTTTATACGGTCGTTATAATAATGTGCCGGACCATTTCCAGTCACATCTTGTGGATACCAACGACCGCTTTGCAGGGCGTTAAGTTCGTTGACAGCGGCATAACCATTTTGATAATATCGCCCTTGATCCATATCAGCTTTAGGAAGATTCATTTCCGGAATCATGGCATAGACATTAATATATGAGTTCGGAAAGGTCTTACGCGTTTGCACGATTACATCCACAATAGAACCTGAACCTGTACCGCCACAAAGACCTGCAAAAATATGTATATTCAATCTGGAAGAATCTCCAGAACGTTGCTCGCAACGAGCATAGGCATCACGTATACTATTTACAAATCCGACTGCATTTGCAGCAAATAGCAAACGACCTGCACGTCGCTTTTGCCCGGCAGCTTGACCAAGTGCCCCAATAGCACTACGAACAGATTCTACATTATCCACAATACTTCTGATTGCTGGATAATTGTTTATATGATTTAGTATGTGCTCAACATCCACTGCTTTGATGTTAAGGAACTCATTTTGGGTAAAAGAAGCATCCTGCCCCATTACACGGAAATCAGGACGGGCTTTGCCATCTTTAGGCATCATTTCATCAGTAGAGTCTACATATAAAAGAGATACAGGTTGTTTGTCTCTCTCTTCCTGAGCCGGAAACTCTTCAAACATACGCATTTTGAATGCTTTCAGAATTTTCCCTCCTGTTCCACCTAAACCTACTAAAATATGGTTTCCATTGGAAAAAATTGCATTTGCCATAATATGATAACTTTAATTTTAATCAATTTGAGAAAGTCCGATTTTTCCTACTCCTAGTTCTGGATGTTCGATGTCCATTTCTGGTGTTCAGACGCTTATATGTATGCCTTGGAGATTTTTCATTTCTGTTCTTTCTGGAAATGGTGTTGATGACAGCCGCCGCACCACATATAATAAATAGCAAACACCATCCTAGCCTGCGCAGAATGAACCAATTTAAGTATTGATGTAGAGCATCTGCTAATGACTTCGCTATTGTAGTAGGTGTATTTCCCCAGGATTCAACTCTGTTTACATAATATCCTACTATCGGAAACTCATTGTTTATCTGATCCAATATTACTTGAGCATCTTCGGATGAAAGTTGCATATCTGAAGGTACTTGGTTTACCATTTCATTGATTGTGTGCTTTACATCATCACTATACGCTTTTATTGTCATCGCACCACATATGAGTATGGCTTGAAAACTAAGTAAGCAAAATAAGATAAACGCAACAAGAAAACTCAAGGGGGTAAAATTAGAATTCCGCCACCATGAGTGGATAATGAAAAACATGAGGGCAACACCTGCAACAGCAATGAAAACGCCTAAGAAAATACTGCCCAATGAATGTATTAATATGTTAAACAGAGCTCCCATACATATTATATTCTACTGTTTTAGTCCTCTATCTCTTGCCAAGAGACGGACGAGCCTTCTTATCTTTTTGATATAGAGTTATGTTTTGCTCTTATATGGATAACTATTGTAAAACATACGGTTTTTATTGCAAAACAAAAGCATGGCAATAGACAAGATTTTCAGTATTTTATGACCTAATAATCATTATTTTGCGTAACTTTGCATTATAATATCCGTCTCTTGGCAAGCGTTGGACAGATTCGCTAAATATCCATAGCTTCACAGCAAATCCAGTATTTTCTTATTGGCTTTATCTACCACAGTGGTATCTAACGATGCAAGATAAATCTGCGTAGTGTTCTCAGAATCATGTCCCATGCCTTCACTGATGACAGAGATAGGCACATTACGGCTTTTGGCGATACTTGCCCACGAATGGCGCGCGACATACATCGTCAGGGGTATTGGCAAATCCAGCAGCTTTCCGATTTTCTTCAATAGATGGTTCACTTGGTGAAGTTCGTTGGCGTATTGTTTCCGATAATCTTCATCACGTCTTGTAATGATAGGTAAGAGGTATTCCGTTTCGTTTACCGGATATTTGTCAAGAATCCCTTGCATACACTTTTCCCATTTGATGAACAGTTGTTGTCCCGTCTTACGTCTGCGATAGGAAAGTGTGCCATTCTGCAAATCCTTCTTTCTCAGATAAGCCATGTCAATGAACGACATTCCCCTTGTGTAGAAACAGAGCAGGAACATATCACGGGCATAGTCAAGGTTGGGTTTCAATGACAAGTCAAGCCCTTTGATACGCCTGATATCATTGAGCGATAAGGCTCGTTTCATGGTTTTCTCCACTCCCGTATAAACAGACTTGAACGGATACCGTTGCTCGGTCAATCCGTTCTCCACCGCACGGTTATAGACTGCTTTCAGAATACGCATATAGAAGGATATGGTGTTGGGCGTGTTTCCCCTGCCTTTCAAATAAGCCTCGTATTCCGCAAACAAATCCGCATTAAGTTGGTTAAACAGAACCTCTGTATCATTCATAAAACCGCTGAAACTTCTGAGGGCGGCTGTATAAGTCTCCGAGGTGCGTATCTTCCCCAAACGTTTCAGTCTCGCTATCTGCTGGCTGATGTAAGCGTTAAAGGACAGTTCTTGCCTGTTGCCATGAAAGCGCATGACTATATCATCCGTTACAAATGTACCGGCCTGGGATAACGTATGTATGATTTTGTTCAGCCTGTCCTTATCCCACTTGATACGTGAACCGATTGAAAGCAGATACTTGTTCCGCTCTTGTCCTGTCGATATATGATGTAAGACAACCGTTTCGGAATGGCAGTCCCATTCCGAAGCGAAAAGTTTATAGTCGGTATATATCTGTCTGACCACACGGTTGTGGATGACCTGATAGTATAGTGTGCCCTCCCTGCCGTCCACGGTGGATGGGCGAAACTTGACCTTTACCGATGCCATATCAATCGGATTTTGATTGGATACTCTCCTGCATCAGACTGTCAGCAACGGCTTTCAGGGATGTTTCATACCCGTCCGCCTGCTTCCGTATCCACTCGATGGCTTTCTCATCCCTGTGCAGGTCGAACACCTTGTTCAGCCAAAGTACATTATTCGCATTGCATCCGCCCCAAGAGCGGATGGCTCGGAACTTCAACGCATCATCGGCATACTGCCTTTTGGACTGCCACTGCGCGATATTTCCCCACAATGATAGAGCACATACCACGCCAATACCCACAACGAAAGAAAAGGCCTTGCTTGACTTGATGTCAAAGCTGTGTTTGTGAATATGCACTTGTGCTTGCGGTTCCTGTTGCAAACCTTGTTCACCCTGCGACTTCTTGATAGAGTCTAATTGTTGCAGAATCGCGGAAGAAAGCTGTGCGTATGCCTTCCATTGCCTTGCCAATAAGCCCTTAATATCTTCCGATTGAACCTTCGTTGTTTCCATAATTACATCCTTAATCGGAGATAAATTCTGTTGGCTATCTCCGGCTTTCGACTGTTGATTTACTACGTTGGGCAACTCCTCCAACTTGCCGTTTATGCCTTTTAAGGCGATCTTGATTTCCTCAAAGAGGATAAAAACATTGTTGTCTGCCATGATTACCAGTTGATTTTACGTTGTTTCTTCTTTTTCTTGTTTTTCAGATACGGGTCGTATGGCTGCTCTTCCTCCGGCATATTGCTTGAAGAGAACAAGCCTAAAGATCCCTCAATAAGACTACTACCACTGTTTGAGGTAGGGCTTATTTCTTCCCGATTAGTTTGCGGTTGAGATTGCATCTGCCGTTCTTCGTAATTGTTACGGCTCAATGCTGCATCAATCTTGGAGTAACTGAATTGCCTGTTCACCTTTGAGCCATTGAAACGATAGCCGTTCATGGTAAAGACTATACCTTGAATCTCATCTGTATGTCCCTTGCACTTGAACTGTACATCTACACCTTGCCGCTTCAATCTTTCAAGCAGGGTGTGCCAACCCTTGCATCTTCCGACTTCCGTTTTCAAGATTTGGTATAATTCGTATCTCGTCTTGTCCGGTTCACGCAAACGGTCTGTCTTCATATAATAGCCAGCAGATAGACCAACGGGATGTGCCTCTCCTGCGAGGTTTGGAGCGGGACAAGTGGTTTCGGTCTGCCCGAAACATAAACTTGCTCCCTCCAAACTTCGTTATAGGATAATTGAAACACCCTGAAAAGACACTCCGATTGGTATCACCTTAATTATTACAATTTACGCCACTGCTCAATGCCGTTTTCGTAAGTGGCGAAATGCTGACGGGCGATATTCTCAACCAACCCTGACACGCTCATACCCCTGCCTCCGAGACGGCGGACAATCTCGTCCAGCCTGTCACGCACCTCACGGCTAACGAATACAGGCTTACGGTCTGCAATCTTGGGAACCTGCAAGTATGCGGAGCTTTGCACCTTAACAAAGTGTTCAAAGTTTAGGACGAATTCATGGCTCAGTTCCTTTAACGGAATATCTTTCAGATTGTATTGGCTTTGAAGCATTTCTTCCAGATAGCGGACAGTCCTTTCATATCTCAAAACCGTACCTTTCACATAATCACGGTCTATGAGTTCCCTGTACTTCTTGTTATGCTCACGGAATACCTCCAAGAGCATCTTAGGAGCTTCGCCCTCACCATTGAACTTTTGTATAATGGTAAAAGCCGTAATAGGTTTGCTGTCTTGCAGCAGTTCGCGGTGTATCTGATAAATCTTCGTCCTGACAGATTCCAGATACTGATTCAGTTCCAGTGCTTTCCGGTCTTTTCCTATCACACATCCTTTGGATGCGTTCCAACGCTCCTCGGCAACGCTGCGTTTGATTTGCATTTCGGCACGTTGTCCATTTACAGTGATTCGCAGCCCGATAGGTGCTTCACCGTTCTTCAACAGTCTTGTTCTTCTGATAAAGAAGAGAATCGAGAAATAGTTTCTTTGCATGGCTTGATACTTTTTTGTTTGCAAAATTAAGTCCCAAAGCCAAAAGTGTAACTACGCAAAATAATGTGTATCAACGCAAAACAACTTTATTCGGTGGACTTTTTCGGTCGGAATCTTACTCCACCGAATTGGCCTGTGAAAGTTGCTGTATTCTGCGTAAAAAGGGGAGGTGAGTAGAAACTAAAAATCCCCGATAACTGTTGGTTATCAGGGATTTTCTTCGATTTTCATCTTTCTTTGGTGAT
>CAZOKL010000057.1:1971-13852 GCA_964580305.1 uncultured Bacteroides sp. | reverse complement strand
ACATTACTAGTTTTCATTGCGGTATATGAATCTTGAATCTTACATATCCAGCGTCACCTCCACCGGACAATGGTCTGAACCGAACACTTCCGTATGAATCTTCGCACCGGTGAGCTTTTCTTGCAGACGGTTGGAAACGACAAAATAATCGATGCGCCAACCGGCATTCTTCTCGCGTGCCTTGAAACGATAGGACCACCAGGAATAAATACCCTCTGCATCCGGATAGAAATAGCGGAAGGTGTCGGTGAAGCCCATGTCAAGTAGCTCTTGGAACTTGGCACGTTCCTCGTCGGTGAAGCCGGCGTTCTTGCGATTGGTCTTCGGGTTCTTCAAGTCGATTTCCTTATGGGCCACGTTCATGTCGCCGCAGACAATAACAGGTTTCCGAGCATCGAGCTGCAAAAGATAAGCGCGAAAGGCGTCTTCCCACGTCATGCGGTAATCCAGTCGCCGAAGCCCGTCTTGCGAGTTGGGGGTGTAGACGGTAACGAGGTAGAAATCGTTCATCTCAAGCGTGATGACACGCCCCTCGCGGTCGTGCTCTTCGATGTCAAGACCATAGCTCACATTGAGAGGCATGTGGCGCGTAAAGATGGCCGTACCCGAATAGCCCTTCTTCTGTGCATAGTTCCAATAGGCCGTGTATCCGTCAAACGACAGGTCGAGTTGTCCCTCTTGCATTTTGGTCTCCTGCAAGCAGAAGAAGTCAGCATCGAGTGCCTGAAAGGTTTCCCGGAAACCTTTGTCGCAACAGGCTCGTAGCCCGTTGACGTTCCATGAAATCAGCTTAATCATATACTATATATGTAGTTTTTAGTTTGTCTTTTTTTCGTTTCACAAGCACAAGAATATAGTTCCTACATAAACTCCTCCGGCTCGCGACGCGCACTGAACTTGGTGTGCAGCATGACCGTGTAGGGCGTGTTGAATTCCAACGCTCCGGCAGGACAGACTTTGACGCAAGCACAACACTTGATGCACGTCGACGGTTCGGTCTTCACTTCCCCTTCGTCGGTCATGCGGATGGACATCGTTGGGCAACAGTCTATACACGTGCTGCAACCCGTACAGTTGTCCTCCAGCCACACAGGGGCTTGCGGTGTGGGCTTGCCTACCTCACGATAGGGTATATGTCCTTTGACATAAAAAGGCACCAAAACTTCCGACGAAGCAGCTGCGTTTAACTTTTGTCGTGCGCGAGCTCCAAAATCTTCGGCTTTCTGCAGATCGGCCGCGTCAGGGCGTCCCTCGGCAATGGGCATATCGGGACGGCTGTAGGAATGTTCGCCGACAAACGCTCCAGCTGCCACAGGTATGAAGCCTTGTGCCGTCATCACGTCACGCAGTTCAACAAGTGCATCCTCATAGTCGCGGTTCCCGTAGACGACCAATAAGATGGCTGGTGTCTGTTCTCCCCTGACATCCTTTAGTCGCTGCAAAGCCAAAGGTGCCACACGTCCGGCATATACCGGAGCGGAAATGACGGCCAGACACTCGCTATCCAGCCGAACAGCATCACGTAATTGTTGGCAAGTCAGGTCGAGTTCGTCAGCCGGAATAGCCTGACATCCACGCGCCACGGCACGTGCAACTTTCAACGAAGTGTGAGTGGGTGAAAAAGTAATCACCCGTGTGTGTGTTATGTTCATATTGGCATTAAAAGATAAGTTATTCGTTAATCCACACAAAGGTATGGCTTTTCGCATGAAATGCCTGCCATCAAGACTACAATCTTTGTTGCCGTCCGGAGAAAATACTTCGGTAGACTTTTTACATTCATTTCAAATGCCAACTTTGGTTGAGCCCAACCTCCCCTCCATCGGACATCGAGAGATGAAGAAAAGGATGAATATGCGCGAGGAGGTGTGAACATTGCCCGCCAGCTAAGGGCTTTCTCGCAAAATATCGCTACCTTTGCCTTCTACAAACAAAATATAAAAGCTAAATCAACGCATGAAAGTTATCGACTTGATTACAAGCAACGACAAGACGGCCTTCTCTTTTGAAATTCTTCCCCCGCTGAAAGGGAAGGGCATTGATACACTCTATCAGACTATCGATACGCTCCGCGAATTTGACCCAAAATACATCAACATCACTACTCACCGCAGCGAATATGTCTACAAAGACTTAGGCGGTGGCCTTTTCCAACGTAACCGTCTGCGCCGGAGACCGGGAACGGTGGCTGTTGCGGCAGCCATCCAGAACAAATATAACATCACCGTGGTGCCCCACATCTTGTGCAGCGGTTTCACTCGGGAAGAGACCGAGTATGTCCTGCTCGACTTGCAGTTTCTCGGCATCACAGACTTGTTGGTGCTGCGTGGCGACAAGGCTAAGCATGAAAGTATGTTCACACCCGAACTCGACGGCTATGCACACGCCATCGAGCTCCAAACACAAATCAATGATTTCAATCGCGGACTGTTTGTCGACGGCTCGCCCATCGAAGTAACCAGCACACCGTTCCACTATGGTGTGGCCTGTTATCCGGAGAAGCACGAAGAAGCCCCCAATATGGAATCGGACATCTACTGGCTGAAAAAGAAAATCGAAGCCGGAGCGGAATATGCCGTGACCCAGCTCTTTTATGACAATCGCAAGTATTTTGACTTTGTGAAGCGTGTACGGGCGGAAGGCATCAATGTGCCCATCATCCCCGGTATCAAGCCTTTTACAAAGCTCTCACAACTAAACATGGTGCCCAAGACCTTCAAAGTGGACATTCCGGATGCCCTTTCCTCCGAAGCTGCCCGCTGCAAGAATGACGAAGAGGCTGCGGCTTTAGGCATCGAATGGTGTGTGTCACAATGCCGGGAACTCATTGCTGCAGGTGTGCCAAGCATCCATTTTTACACAGTGTCGGCCGTAAAGAGCATTCACGAGGTAGGCAAACAAATATTCTAAGCCCAATGTTTTTCAAGGATATCATCGGACAAGAAGAGGTCAAGGAACGGCTTCAGCTCGAGCTGCGTGAAGGACGTGTGCCCCACGCCCAACTGTTTGCCGGACCAGCAGGTGCCGGTGCACTTCCGCTGGCCATTGCCTATGCACGCTTCTTGCTGTGCACCCATCGCAGAGAGACTGATGCCTGTGGCACGTGTCCATCGTGTGTAAAGGTGAACAAGTTGGTGCATCCTGACTTACATTTCGTCTTTCCCGTGGTGAAACGAAAAGGTGGAGGCGACACGGTGTCTGATGATTATATCCGTGAATGGCGCGAATTGGCTGTTTCTACCTCCTATTTCGGTCTGAATCACTGGCTTGACGCCATGGGTGCCGAAAACCAACAAGCACAGATTTTTGTCAAGGAAAGCGATGAGCTGACCCGCAAGCTTAGTCTGAAGTCAAGCGAGGGAGGTTACAAGGTGGTCGTCCTTTGGCTGCCGGAGAAGATGAAAGTGGAGTGTGCCAACAAGCTACTCAAGCTGCTTGAAGAGCCCCCCGCACTGACCGTTTTTCTGCTTGTCAGCGAAGAGCCTGATCGCATCTTACCCACCATACTGAGTCGCACACAGCGCGTGAATGTCCCCCGATTGGACGACAGCAAGATTGCCACAGCCCTGTCCGAACGATTCGGACTCCTGCCGTCTGATGCTGCGGAGACAGCTCGCTTGGCCAACGGTAGCTATCTGCAAGCACTGGAAATCATCCACCGAAGTGATGATAATTTGCAATTCTTCGAATTATTTGTCTGTCTGATGCGCTTGGCCTACCAGCGCAAGGTCAAAGAGATGAGAGAATGGAGCGAAACAGTAGCCACGATGGGCCGCGAGCGGCAAAAGAGCTTCCTCGCCTACTGCCAACGCATGGTACGGGAAAACTTCATCTTCAACTTCCACAGACAAGAACTGAACTACATGAACCGTGACGAAGCAAACTTTGCCATGCGCTTTGCCCCGTTCATCAATGAACGCAATGTCATCGGTATTGCCGACGAACTGAGCGAAGCCCAAGTGCACATCGAACAGAATGTGAATCCACGTATGGTGTTCTTTGACTTCGCCTTGAAAATGATTGTATTATTAATACAGTGATACGGGCAGAGACTGCCAATGGCCCTTTGCCCTCATAACCTGATAAAACTCAAACACTATGGATTTCAAACTTAATAACGGCAGCGGAAGGCTATCAGCCAAAGGATGCGGCCGACAAGATAACAAACTGAACACCTACGACTGGCTGTCCGACCTTTCGGAAGGAAACGATGCCTGCGACATGGTTGAAGTGCAATTCAAGAACACCCGAAAAGGATATTACAAGAACAGCAACAAACTGAAGTTGGAAAAAGGTGATATCGTGGCTGTTGAAGCCAGTCCGGGACATGATATCGGCACAGTGACGCTCACCGGACGCCTCGTCCCGCTTCAAATGAAAAAAGCCAATCTGAAATCTGACACGGAAATACGCCGCATCTACCGGAAAGCCAAGCCTGTCGACATGGAGAAATATGCAGAAGCCAAGGCGAAGGAACACGACACAATGATACGCTCACGCCAGATTGCTGCGCAACTGAAACTGAACATGAAAATCGGTGACGTGGAATACCAAGGAGACGGTAACAAAGCTATATTCTACTACATTGCTGACGAGCGTGTCGATTTTCGCCAACTTATCAAAGTGCTGGCAGAAGCCTTTCACGTGCGCATCGAAATGAAACAAATCGGAGCACGCCAAGAAGCCGGACGCATTGGCGGAATCGGTCCCTGCGGACGAGAACTGTGTTGTGCCACGTGGATGACCAACTTTATCTCCGTCTCGACCAATGCGGCACGCCTCCAGGACATCTCACTCAACCCTCAAAAACTGGCCGGACAGTGCGCCAAGCTCAAATGCTGCCTGAACTATGAAGTGGATGCCTATGTGGAATGTGCCAAACGTATGCCCTCACGCGAAATTACGCTGGAAACCAAAGATGCCACTTTCTACTATTTCAAAGCCGACATTCTCAAAGGGCTAGTGTCATACTCCACCGACAAGAATTTTGCTGCCAACATGGTGACCATCAGTGGAAAACGTGCTTTTGAAGTCATCAACATGAACCGCAACGGAATCAAGCCCGACAGCCTGCTGGAAGAGACGTACATCAACGAACCGAAACATCCCATCGACTTGCTGGAACAAGATAGTGTGACTCGTTTTGACAAGGCCAAAAGAAACAAGAAAAAGAAAAAAAACGGACAAGGACAGGCTGCCAACAACAGTGAGGCAAAGAAAACAGCTGCTGCATCACAACCAGACAACAAAAAGCAGGAGCCCAAGAAGCCACAAGCCGACAACAAGAACAAGCCCAAAGACAAGAGTCAAGAGAAAGGACAGCAACCGACTGAACCTAAAAAGAACGCTACACCCAAAAAGCGTAGCAGCAAAGGCAACCGCCAACCTCAGGAATCCGGCAAGAAGCAACAGCCAACCCCGGCTTCCCAACCTAAAAACAACGCCAACCCTCAATAACATGACCGGCTTGACACTCACACTGAAAAAGGCCATCCTGTTGCCGGCAGTCATTCTGCTGGCAGCAGCCTGTCATGCCCCGGAGGGTTACCATGCCTTCCAAACACTGCCGACCAAGGGTTGGAAACGGGGCGACACACTCTTCTTCTCCATACCCCGGCAAACACAGACGCGGCACTACCACAGCACAGTTGAAATCCGTCACAGGGGCGACTACCCATACTGCTCGCTGTGGTTGCTTATCGGACACAACACAGACGATTCGCTCACATTTCGCACAGACACCATCGAGTGCATGCTGGTGGACAAGCACGGGCACTTCAACGGTGCGGGTATCAACGACCTCTACCAAAAAAGTTTTCCCCTGCCAGACATCACGCTGCATGAAGGTTCAACCCCGACATTCAAAATCACTCCTTTCATGAAAGACCGCCTGCTGAAAGGCATCTCCGACGTAGGCATCCGACTCATCCCTGCCACATCTTCTGAAGAATAGACCGCACTGCATAAAATCAGTCTTCTGACGATGGAATCCAACCGACTTCATCGCGTCCGAGCACGCCCTCTAGGGTAGGCACGGGCGGAGTCTAGGGTAAGCAAACGCCGAAACTAGGGTAAGGCAGGCTTCCCCTTAATGCCCCGCAAAGCGATGAAGAAAAGCATACTTTTCTCCTCTCTTACGTCCGTTTTCGGCTCGCGTCAATGCGGATGAAAATAAACAGAAGGATGGTAAAGCCCCACAAGGAGGAGCCTCCGTAACTGAAGAACGGCAACGGGATGCCGATGACAGGCGTCAATCCGAGCACCATGCCAACGTTGATGAACAGATGAAAGAGAAAAATGCTCACCAATGAATAGCCGTAAACACGGCCAAAGCGACTGGTCTGTCGCTCGGCAAGCACCAGCAAACGGAGGATGAACGCCAGAAAAAGCAGCAACACAGCAGACGCACCGATGAAGCCCTGCTCTTCGCCCACCGTGCAGAAGATGAAGTCCGTGTCTTGTTCGGGGACGTATTCCAGCTTTGTCTGTGTGCCGTTCAGAAATCCCTTGCCCGTCAATCCGCCCGAACCGATGGCTATTTTCGACTGATTCACATTATACCCCGCTCCGGACAAATCTTCTTTCATGCCCAGCACGACCTCGATGCGCACTTTCTGGTGAGGTTGGAGCACGTCGGAAAACACGAAATCACTGGAATAAAAGAAAGCCAATGAACCGAGTGTGAACAGGGCGATGTAAGCGAAATTGTTCACTCGTTCGCGCAACCATAAATAACACAAGGCAATTATCAGTCCGACGCATATGCCCAGCTGCACCCAGGTGATGTCAAACGGTATCACATAACCCGAAAAAAGCAGGGTTAACAATGTGAGTCCCAAACTACACCCTAGCATCCAGTGGACCACCAGCACGCGCCGTGTGTACACCCACACCATCCCGACCGTGCACACCTGGATGAGAAGCATCACGACAAACTTCCCCACAGCAGCAGGCATGTTCCACAACATGACGTCGGAGAAACGGATGCCCACGATGAAGTAGACCACGGCACATACGCCTGAGAAAAGAAATGCTCCGGACATACCCTCTCGATAGAGCATCAGGAAAAAAGACAGAAACACCAGTGCCGAGCCTGTCTCCTTCTGCAAGACGATGATGGACATGGGCAGAAGTATTATGCCCACAACAGAAAGGGCGTCGCGTGTCCGATGCAGGGAAAAGGTATAGGAACTCATGAATTTAGCCAGAGCCAATGCCGTAGCTGCTTTGGCAAACTCGGCCGGCTGGAGGTTAACGCCTCCGCCCAGACGAATCCAGGAATGTGACCCCTTGATGTCGACACCGGCAAAAAGCGTCACAACCAGCAGAAGACTGACCAGCCCATATATGACATAGGCTAGCGATTCATAGAGCTTCTCATCCAACATCAGGAGAATGAAACCGATACCCAGCGAACAGCCAATCCAGAGCAGTTGTTTCCCTGCACGGGTGTCCAGCCCCAGAAAATCCGGTTCTCCATAGGTATAACTGGCTCCGCACACACTGAACCATCCGCAGATGATCAATGCCAGATAGAGCAATATGATTGCCCAATCGACCGACTTGTATAGATTAACGTTCCTGCTCATCATAGAAAATGCGTCTTTTCTGAATTTGGGAAGCCAGCTCCTCACTCTCGGGCGAAAGCTCTCCGTTCAGATATTTCTCTATCATCAATTTGCCGATGGGCACTCCGTAGACGGCACCGAATCCGCCATTCTCCACATAGACAGCGATGGCTATCTTCGGTTCATTCATCGGGGCGAAACCCATGAAGACTGAATGGTCATGCCCGCGATTCTCAGCCGTACCGGTCTTTCCGCAGACCTCAATGCCGGGAATATTTGCCCCGCGGCACGTGCCGGCCAACACGGCCTGACGCATGCCCTTAACCACTTCTTCGTAGTAGCGCGACTCCACGTTCGTGTATCGGCGCGTGCGGTAGAGGCTGTCCAGTTCGCCTCCCTCAACGGAGTGCACGACGTGAGGCGTAATGAAGTAGCCCCGGTTAGCAATGGTAGCTCCCAGATTGGCAATTTGGAGCGGGGTCAATGTCACTTCGCCCTGCCCGATGGCAATACTGATGACGGTCAGCCCGCTCCACGAGCCACGATAGGCGTTGTCATAAAACGCAGCATTGGGAATCATCCCGCGGCGCTCGCCCGGGATGTCCACACCCAAACGATAGCCGAAGCCCATGGAGACCATGTAATCCTTCCACGTGGTCATGGCATCCTGCACGGTCTTATATTTGGTTCGGTTGCCCAACATATAGTAAAGTCCCCAGCAGAAATAGCCGTTGCACGACGTTGCCAATGCCGGAACCAGGGTAAGAGGTGAAGGATGCGAGTGACACCCCACGCGCAGACCACGATAGATAAAGCCATGACTGCACGGATAAAGCGTCTGTGTGGAGGAGATGATGCCTTCCTGCATGAAAGTCAGTGCTTGTGAGGTCTTGAAGGTGGAACCCGGAGGATACGTGCCCGACACGGCACGATTCAAAAGCGGTTTTCTCCTGTCACGCGACAGTTCCAGATGATGCTTGCCACGGTCACGACCGGCCATGAGGCGTGGGTCGTAAGACGGAGCCGACACCATGCAGAGAATGTCGCCTGTGGATGGTTCGATGGCCACGATGCTGCCAATTTTTCCTTCCATCAGGCGCTCACCCAACGTTTGCAACTCAACGTCCAGCCCCAGCGTCAGGCTTTTCCCCGGCACAGGTTCCTTGTCCAGTGCACCGTCTTTATATCGCCCTTGGATGCGACCGTGAGCGTCGCGCAGCAAAATTTCCACTCCCTTCTCGCCACGGAGTTCTTTCTCATAGGAACGTTCCACACCCTGTATGCCGATAAAGTCGCCACTGCGATAATAGTCATCTGCTTCAATGTCGCGCTTGGAAACTTCGGCCACATCGCCCAAGACATGGGCTGCCACGTTGTAGGCATACTGGCGCGTCGTGCGCCGTTGCACATAAAAGCCGGGGAAACGGAACAGTTTTTCTTGAAAAACGGCAAACTCCTCTGCCGGAAGTTGGCTCATGAACACTTGCTCTGTGTAACTGGAATAACCGGGGTTTAATGTCCGATTCTTGATGTCGGCCATGCGCTTGATGAAATATTCTTTCGTGATGCCTAATGTCTGGCAGAAGTCAAGCGTGTCCAGCTGCTCCACCTCACGCATCACCACCATGATGTCATAAGCAGGCTGGTTATAGACCAACAGGCGTCCCTCCCGGTCATAAATGGCGCCACGGGCCGGATATTGTACTTTATTCAGGAAAGCATTGCTGTCGGCATTCTTCTTGTAATCATCGTTCATAATCTGCAGCATGAACAGCCGCAGGATGTAGCCGAAAACAATAGCCACGGCCATCCCCGCTATCACAAACTTACGTTTCTCCAGATCATAATTGCGCATGTTTTGTCTCCATGTTTTAAAACTATCTCATCCGCACAAAACAGTCTTGAAACTCTCATTTCCTCCGGACACATTCCATCATCATTATGCAAAAGGTTGTCAATGCCGTGCTGCACAACACTTTCAGAAGAAGCAGCGACCAACTGAAAAAAGAGAAGGTGTCCAACAAGAGAAGTATGGCATGATGAAAGAAGATGCTCAAAAGGACATAGCCCAGAAAAGAACTGAATCCCATCGAACGGATGCCAGGTTCCCAATCGTCCGCACTGTCACGAGACATGAAAAGCGTCAGCAACCAAGACCGGACGAAAGCCAGCAACGTAGTTGCAGCAGCGTGCATCCCTGGCGTATTAGAAAACACATCAATCGTCAGTCCCAGAAAAAAGCCCAACAGTAACAGGACATTAATCCTCACGCAACGATTGAGTTTGAGCATGAAGTAAACGTAAGCGAAAGGCGTGGCATAGCCTCCTACATGAATCTGGTTGAGCACTAACACCTGAGCCAGTACCAACAACAGCAACCACAAACCATGTTTCCAATGAAAGACACCCATATCCATACGACTTTCACGTCTCATTTTCTTTCACCAATTCATCCAGTTCCTCCCTGCCTTCAAGGGCGATGACCCGCACATCGTTCAGACGTCCGAAATCAGTCGAAAGGCGCACTTTCAGCAGATATGACAATCCGTCGTGCGAGTCTTCGATGTCTTCAACCACACCGACCATGATTCCTTCGGGAAAGATGGAGGAATAGCCGCTCGTCACAATGGTATCTCCCTTTTGGCACTCCGTATAGCGGGGGACATCATGCAAGTAAGTATACCGCACGTCTGTCCCATCCCAACGCAAATAGCCGAAATAGCCGCTGTTTCTCACCTTGCAACTGATGCTTGATTTGCTGTTCAGCAAAGAGATGACCAGCGCATGATGAGACCCAGTCTTGCCCACAATGCCTACAACACCGTTTCCACACACGACTCCCATCTCTTCCTGCACGCCGTCTGCCCGACCTTTGTCGATAGTGATAAAATTGTCAGCACGGTTCAGCGTGTTGTTTACCACATGAGCCTTTATCCGCCTAAAGTCGGCCAGCGCCAATTGTTGCAGGCTGCCCACCGCATCCGAATCGGACGTTAATTCTGTCACAACGGCCCGAAGGGTTGCTACCTCACGTTCCAAATCGAGATTGCGGTCAGTCAGCTCATCGTTCACCGTCTTCAGATGAAAATAGTCCGTGATACTGCTCGAAATTTCATACACTGTTCCGCAAAGCCAATTAGCCGAGGTGAAATACACACTGCCCTGATAGTTGTTGAAGCGAAACAACAGCACAAAGCACACCACCTCCAGTATGACAAACAAGAAACAATGGCTATATCTCAGCAGAAAGTCAAGCAGGTTACGCACAGCGACAAAGATTTCATCGCATTAGGAACGAGAACTTGTCTATGTTCTTCAGAGCAATGCCCGTTCCCTTAGCTACACTGTAAAGGGGATCTTCCGCGATGTAAAATGGTATGTTTATTTTGTCGGTCAAACGCTTGTCCAATCCACGAAGAAGGGCACCGCCTCCAGCCAAATAGATACCATTGTGCACAATATCGGCATATAGTTCGGGCGGCGTGTTTTCCAATGCATTCAGCACGGCTGTCTCAATCTTCGCGATGGACTTTTCCAGACAGTGGGCTATCTCCTGATAGCCTACGGTAACTTTCATCGGCAATGCCGTGATGCGGTTCGGGCCATACACCGTGTAGTTTTCCGGGGCGCTGTCACCCAAATCGGTCAGAGCTGCCCCCACAGCAATCTTAATGCGCTCGGCCATGCGCTCGCTCACCTTCACGTTATGCTGACGGCTCATGTATTCCTGAATGTCGGCTGTAAAATCATCGCCGGCAATGCGGATGGAGCTGTTCGTCACGATGCCACCCAGCGAGATGACGGCAATCTCCGTCGACCCGCCACCGATGTCGACCACCATGTTTCCTTCTGGAGCCCGCACGTCAAGCCCCACACCGATGGCGGCAGCCATCGGCTCGAAAATCAGATAGACATCACGTCCGCCGGCATGTTCTGCCGAGTCGCGAACGGCACGCAGTTCTACTTCCGTGCTGCCCGAAGGCACGCCAATGACCATGCGAAGTGACGGTGAAAACAGGCGGTGTCCCGTGTACACCTTCTTTATCAGTCCGCGCATCATCTGTTCGCATGCGTTGAAGTCAGCAATCACACCGTTGCGCAACGGGCGCACAGTGCGGATGTACGGATTTTCCTTTTCATACATCATTTTTGCTTTTTCGCCCACGGCAATCATCTTTTCCGTACGGCGATCCAGTGCCACGACCGAAGGTTCATCCACCACAATCTTGCCATTGCTGATAATGATGGTGTTGGCCGTGCCCAAGTCCATGGCTATTTCTTGTGTAAATGAGAACAATCCCATAATAGTTTTT
>CAZOKL010000057.1:0-1871 GCA_964580305.1 uncultured Bacteroides sp. | reverse complement strand
GGAAAGAATGCATCACTTGCCATCACGGCCCCGTGAAGGTCGAACCCGAAGCTGTGAGCTTTCTCGATGGCCTGTTTCAAAGCATCCACACGCGAGGTCTGTCCGACTCCGCTGGCAATCAGCTGTTTGTCTTTGGCCAATACGATGGAGTTGCTCTTGCTGTTTTTCACAATTTTGTTGGCAAACAGCATATCTTCGATTTCCGTGTCGGTTGCAGCCTTGTTGGTCACCTGCTTCAAGCAGTCGCGGGTTTCGATGTCCAGGTCGCGATCTTGCACAAGCACACCGTTGAGCAGAGAGCGGAACTGTTTTTTGGGCAACTCAACGTCCTTACGCACGAGGATGATGCGGTTCTTTTTCTGTTCAAGGATTTGCAAAGCATCCATGTCATAGTCCGGAGCAATGATGACTTCGAAGAAAATCTTATTGATTTCCTCAGCTGTGGCCTTATCAATAGACTCATTGGTAATGAGCACGCCGCCAAACGCCGAAACGGGGTCACCGGCCAATGCATCCTTCCAGGCTTGAAGCAGCGTGTGGCGTGAAGCCAGTCCGCAGGCATTATTATGTTTGAGGATGGCAAAGGTGATTTCGTCGAACTCATCAATCAAGTCCACTGCAGCATTGATGTCAAGCAAGTTGTTGTAAGAAATTTCCTTGCCGTGAATCTGGTCAAACATGGCATCCAGGTTGCCAAAGAAAAAGCCGCGCTGATGGGGATTCTCTCCATAACGCAACTGCTTGGAATCATCCACTGCACAGCGGAAAGCCGAGAAGTCATCTCCGTCAAAATAACTAAAGATGGCCGAATCATAGTGCGAAGAAACGGCAAAAGCCTCTTTTGCGAACCAACGGCGTTCTTCAAGCTCCGTGCTCGCGCCGCGCTCCGTCAGGATGTCACACAAAGGCTTGTATTGGGCTTGGCTGGCCACGATGACCACGTCGCGGTAGTTTTTCGCACCCGCACGAATCAGAGAGATGCCGCCTATGTCAATTTTCTCGATAATGGCCTGCTCGCCGGCACCCGAAGCCACTGTCTCTTCAAAGGGATAGAGATCCACAATCACCAAATCAATTTCCGGAATAGCATACTCAGCCATCTGGCCCCTGTCGCCTTCTTCTTCACGGCGTGCAAGGATTCCTCCGAAAACTTTCGGATGGAGGGTCTTCACACGTCCGCCCAAAATGGATGGATAACTAGTCAAGTCTTCCACAGCCCTGCAAGGAAAACCTAACGATTCGATGAACTGGCGTGTGCCACCCGTGGAAAGGAACTCAACACCTTCTTCGTGAAGTTTGGTCAGGATTTCATCCAGACCTTCTTTGTGGTAAACTGATACCAACGCAGTTTTTATCTTCTTTGTTACAGACATTTAATAATAGATTTAGCGATTTTCATGCAAAGTTAGGAATTTTGCAAGATATAGGTTAAGATTATACTCTTTTTCTAATAAAAAATAACAGAGCTACAGTTTTTTAGTTCATCATCGCTCGCCGGACAAATTTTATCGAAATGCATCTTCCTTGAAACAGGCCCCCAAAGAGCTCTGTAACAGGCCATTTTCAGGAGTAACGTTCCCTCTCTTATCCGGCCAGGGGCGCCCTCCTTTCCGGCCGACCACGGAAAGGAGGGCGTGGTTACTCCGAAAGGAAGGCGTGGTCGGTTTGCCTTAACAGCCTTCTTTCGGGCATCAACATGGCAAGATGAAAACTCGTAAAAAGGAAATTTTTCGACAAGGAGAAAAAAAACTCCCTAGATTTTTGCAGATTCCAAATAAAGCACTACTTTTGCATCGCTTTTGAAACAAAAGACCTCTCGGGCGTTTAGCTCAGCTGGTTCAGAGCATCTGCCTTACAAGCAGAGGGTCGGG
>CAZOKL010000056.1:0-14206 GCA_964580305.1 uncultured Bacteroides sp. | reverse complement strand
CAATATGAAAAATTACACAACACTGAAAGTAGCAATGTTTATTGCTATGGCTATGACGGGGATAGTCAAAATGATGGCACAAGAGATTGAGGGAAAAGTCGTTGACATGGATCTTGCCCCTATAGGCAGTGCAACTATCGTATTACAAACAGTGGATTCTACTTTTGTTGATGCTGTGATTTCAGAAGAAGATGGAACATTTTCATTTCCTCAAAATACCACTCCTTTTATTTTGACAATACAGCATATCGCATATAAAACCCTGCAACAAACATTTCATGACAACAATGTGGGGGTAATTAAAATGGTTTCAAGTGAAAATAATATTGGTGAAGTGGTTGTCACTGCTCAAAAGCCTTACGTTAAGGTGGAAGATGGTAAGTTCATATATGATGCGAAAGACTTAATCCAGAAAAAAATAGTTGATAATGCTTGGGATTTATTGAACAAATTACCCGGTATATCCTCAAATGGTTCATCTGTATCCCTTATCGGAGCCAATAAGGTTTCAGTCATGATAGATGGGAAACTTTCCACTCTGACAACGGAGCAATTATATACTGTGCTGAACAACACACCTGCGAATCGAGTTGAAAAAGCTGAAATTATTTATAATGCCCCGCCTCAATATCACGTCAATGGTGCTGTCGTCAATCTTGTTATGCAACGTCCTAAAAACAGTAGCGTTGAAGGTGAAATTGCGGCAAATTATGCCAATCAGTATTTTAGCGATGGTGGTGTAAACGCAAACCTAAGAGTTTCCACACCTAAAACGACATTAGATGTCATGTATGGAATCAACAGAAAGAAAAATATGCAATACTCGGAAATAGAATCTCACCATACATTGCATGACGTGTTATATGATATAAATCAAACGGAAAGAATAAGCAGTAAGTATTGGGAACACGATATAAGAACATCATTTGATTATAGGTTTAATGATAAGAATGACATAAATGTTGCTTATACGGCGATGCTCTCACCCGACAAAAAAAATCAGAGCCATACAGTTGGTGATTTCCAGAACAGCTTTAATAATAAGGATGCAAGCACCAATATGCACAATATTGCATTAAATTCAAGATTGGGGATTGGATTGTCGGTAGGTATTGATTATACGCATTATAATTCTGATGACCGACAAAATCTTAATATTGAATATAATGATGGAACTATGGGTGAAATTGTTTCCAGAAGTGCGCAAACAATAGACAGATATGTAGTATATGCAGACCAGACTCATTCAATTAAAAATGGGTGGAATATCGGGTATGGGGCATCTTACACCTACTCATACGATAGGGATTATCAATTTTATGATATAGCGGAAACTGTAAGTCAATCAAACGCAGAGGATACAGATTCCAAATTAAAAGAATTCAAAACTGATTTGTATTTTTCTGCTTCTAAACAATTTAAAAAAGGACTTTCTTTTAGTGCTTCTGTGAAGGGTGAATATTATAAAATAGGAGACTATAAAAAATGGGCTTTATACCCACAATTTTCCATCAATTATGCCAAAAACCCAAAACATATTTATCAATTAGGCTTATCAACAGATAAAACATATCCAAAGTATTGGTCTATGCTGTCTTCAATAAGCTATATTGACGGCTATTCTGAAATACACGGTTCTCCCGGAATACGGCCTTCCACAGATTATGAGTTGAATGCGGCATACATCTATAACAGGAAATATATAGTAGGAGCATTTTATTCATATACAAACGATTACTTTGCCCAATCTCCTTATCAATCTACGGAAAGGCTTGCCTTGATATATAAAATCATGAATTGGAATTATTACCAACAAGCAGGTATTAACGTGATTGTGCCTATAAGCATAGGCAAATGGCTGGAAACAAGGTTAATAGGAATTGGAATATATCAGCATCAGCGATGTGATGATTTTTTTGACATTTCTTTTGATCGGGAAAAGTTTGCTTTTATGGGGCGCATAGACAATACATTTATAGTAAATAAGAATCTATTGTTCGAATTGAATGCTAATATTCAATCACCTGTTATACAAGGAACTTTTGATGTTGGCACAATGTCATCTGTAAACGCAGGGATGAAATGGAATTTTGCGAAAGAAAAAATGTCTTTAAGTGTATATTGTAACGACATTTTTAATACATCCTCTCCAAAACTTACTGTTGACTATAAGGGTCAAAATCTTATTATGGATAATAGTTTTTATTCCCGTGTGGTATATGTCAAATTTATTTATAGATTTGGAGGGTTCAAAGATAAGAAAGTAAAAGAAATAGATACATCTCGTTTTGGACATTAGTCTGCGAGAGTGTTAACAATAATGTTTAATTATTAAAATTCCATTTTGACGAAATTCTACGGAGGAGACAAGCGGGAAAGTAAGCAATGTTATGTTTTTGAGTCATCGGTGGCCTGTCTAATAAATCATTACGTGAATCGGCAATGAATGATATGCTTCAAAAAGCCGATTTGAAAGGAGGAGTCCGTGCTAAAACCTCTTCTTAGGGTATTTCCTGATTCATTGACCAAATTATCAGCCAGTTGCTTGCATATCTTGAGGATTTTTGCGAATATTGCGTATAGTTGTGCATCGATATTTGTGCATTGAAAGTTAAATCAACTTTGATTTGCTGAATATCAACAATATGCATAGCTGTTTACATGTGATTTTTTTATCTTTTTAGTTCCCAAACAAGTAAGAAGAATTATGAAGAGATTAGTTATGGCTGCCGTGGCCGCAGGTTGTATGACGCTGGCCGAGGCACAAAACACGAATGTCATCCGGCTTCCTGAGCCAGACAAAATGCGTGGCACGGCCGTGATGCAGGCCTTGGCCGACCGTGTGTCGGTGCGTGAGTGTTCATCGGAAGAGCTTAGTCTGAAAGATTTGTCGGATGTGCTTTGGGCTGCCAACGGCATCAACCGCCCGGAAGAAGGACGTCGCACTGCTCCGTCGGCATTGAACAGGCAAGACATTGACATTTATGTGTTCACAACTGAAGGAGTATATGCCTATTTGCCCCAAAGTCATGCTTTGCAGTTGGTGGTTGACGGTGACCATCGTGCCGTGTTGGCGGGCCCTCCCTCTCCGGCCCGGACTCAGGATTTTGTCAAGGACTTTCCCGTCATACTCCTGTTTGTGTCTGACCTTTCCCGTTTTGGCATGGAAGGTGAGCGGGTGAGACTGATGGCTGCGATGGATGCCGGTTTCGTTTCGGAGAATGTGAACCTGTTTTGCGCTTCCGTCGGTTTGTGCACGGTGCCGCGTGCTTCGATGGATGAAGCAGGCGTGCGTCAACTCCTGAGCCTGGAAGCACACCAGATGCCCTTGTTGAACAATCCGGTGGGCTATCCTCGAAAATAAGCATCGAGGTCTATGAATCGAGTTACTTCTCTGTTTCACATCAAGTATCCCATTATTCAAGGTGGAATGGTGTGGTGCAGTGGGTGGCGGCTGGCATCGGCCGTCAGCAATGCCGGAGGGCTGGGATTGCTTGGTGCAGGTTCCATGCATCCAGACACGCTGCGTGAGCACATTCGTAAGTGTCAGGCAGCAACGGAAAAACCTTTTGGCGTAAACGTTCCGTTGATGTATCCGCAGGTGGAGGACATCATGCATCTGCTGGTTGAAGAAGGAGTGAAGGTGGTGTTCACCTCGGCCGGCAATCACAGACAGTGGACGAAGTGATGTGCGAGATGGTTAAAGAGTATGACGCGGCTTTGGCTGCTTTGAAAGAATATCCCCTGTTGGCAGAGTGATCAGGATGTCGCTTCATTCCTTATTAATAAGATGTGGTGTATGGCTCGTCTTTGTTTTCTTGTGCAACGTGCATGTGGAAGCACAGGTGAGATTCGAGCACACGGTGCATGAGTTGGGCATCGTCCCGGAAGACACCGTGCATCTTCCTCACTGTGATTTTACGTTTGTCAATGAAGGAAAGACTGCTGTCACGCTAAGTCATATTAAGACCTCATGTGGATGTCTTCAAGTTGACTTTGACCGACAGCCTGTCGCTGCAGGCAAAGTAGGGTGCTTCCGTATTGTTTTCGACCCGGCAGGGCATCCGGGCAGGTTCATGCGTAAGGTGTTTGTCTATTTCAATAACGAATCACAACCGGTTGTGTTACAGATAAAAGGAACTGTCATCCCGGCACAGCGGGAGGGAAGATAGTTCCCTTTTTCCATACTTATGACGGAAGCCTACGATACGCTTTGAGACTGTGACAACCGACTGCCTGAGTGGTCAGTCTTGCTATTTGGAAAAACATGCCGCCTCTGTACATCTGGTGCTGCTGGCCAAGGCTAGGCTTTGAGCCGTCTGCTCTTTTTTGTCTGTGCGGGTGCTTTTCTTTAAAGGAATGCGCCCCGTTTCATTATTTTCGTTAATTTTGTCCGCAAATTAAACGTATATAAAATTCAATAACAATGTACAGAACGCATACATGTGGAGAGTTGAGACTCTCTGATGCAGGGACGGAAGTGACTTTGGCCGGATGGGTGCAGCGTGCACGCAAGATGGGTGGCATGACCTTTGTCGACCTGCGCGACCGCTACGGCATCACTCAGCTGGTTTTCAATGAAGAAAACGATGCGTCGCTTTGCGAACAGGCCAATCATCTGGGTCGTGAGTTTGTCATTCAGGTGAAAGGTGTCGTGAGCGAACGTTCGAACAAAAACAAGAATATCCCGACCGGTGAGATTGAAATCGTGGTCAATGCACTCACTGTATTGAATATAGCTCTGACTCCTCCGTTCACCATCGAAGACCATACGGACGGAGGCGATGACCTTCGCATGAAATATCGCTACTTGGACCTTCGCCGGAGCGTGGTGCGCCGGAATTTGGAATTGCGTCACCGGATGACGATGGAAGTGCGCCGCTATCTGGACAGTAAGGGATTCTTGGAGATTGAGACACCGATGCTCGTGGGTTCCACTCCCGAGGGAGCGCGTGATTTTGTCGTTCCTTCGCGCATGAATCCCGGGCAGTTTTATGCCCTCCCGCAGTCGCCGCAGACACTGAAGCAGCTGCTTATGGTGTCGGGCATGGATCGTTATTTCCAGATTGTGAAGTGCTTCCGTGACGAAGATCTTCGTGCCGACCGTCAGCCGGAGTTTACACAGATTGATTGCGAGATGAGTTTCGTCGAGCAGGAAGACATCATTAAGATGTTTGAGGGTATGGCCAAGCACTTGTTCAAGGAATTATGCGGTGTGGAACTGACCGAACCGTTTCTGCGTATGCCGTGGGCCGATGCCATGAAATACTATGGTAGCGACAAACCCGATTTGCGTTTCGGTATGAAATTTGTCGAGTTGATGAATATTCTCCAAGGGCACGGCTTCTCTGTGTTCGACAATGCGGCTTACATCGGTGGTATCTGTGCCCAAGGCGCAGCGCACTACACTCGCAAACAGCTTGACCAACTGACCGAGTTTGTGAAACGTCCACAGATTGGTGCGAAAGGCATGGTTTATGCTCGTGTGGAGGCTGATGGCAATGTGAAGTCCAGTGTCGATAAGTTCTATACGCAGGATGTGCTTCAGCAGTTGAAGGGTGCGTTTGATGCCCAGCCGGGAGATTTGATTCTCATTCTGAGCGGTGATGACGCGATGAAGACCCGCAAGCAGCTGAGCGAGCTTCGTCTGGAGATGGGTAATCAGCTCGGTTTACGCGACAAGAATAAGTTTGCTTGCTTGTGGGTGGTTGATTTCCCGATGTTTGAGTGGAGCGATGAGGAAGGCCGTTTGATGGCGATGCATCATCCGTTCACTCACCCGAAAGACGAGGATATTCCTTTGCTCGATACCGACCCGACAGCTGTGCGTGCTGATGCCTATGACATGGTGATCAATGGTGTGGAAGTTGGTGGAGGTTCCATCCGTATTCACGACTCACAGTTGCAGGAGAAGATGTTTGAGATTCTTGGCTTCACGCCCGAACGTGCGCAGGAGCAGTTTGGCTTTTTGATGAATGCTTTCAAGTATGGTGCACCTCCTCACGGTGGTTTGGCCTATGGTCTGGACCGTTGGGTGTCACTTTTCGCTGGATTGGATTCCATCCGTGACTGTATCGCTTTCCCGAAGAACAACTCCGGTCGCGATGTGATGTTGGATGCGCCGGCCGCTTTGGAACAGAAACAGCTAGATGAACTTTGTCTGGCTATCGTGCAGAAAGAAAAGTAAGGACTTTGCACTGTTTATTATTTAACCAGAGTATCCCGATTAGTGTCTTTTCTACTCGGGATGCTCTTTTTAAATGTTAATTGTTTATGGTGATTCGTAAAGCCGTGATGGACGATTTGTCTTGTCTGTTGGAAATCTATGCGTATGCCCGTCGCTTTATGGCTTCGACAGGAAATGCCCGTCAATGGATTGACGGTTATCCTTCCGAAGATTTGATTCGTCAAGAGATAGATGCCGGGCATTGCTATGTGTGTTTGGGAAAGGACGGACAGATTGTCGGCGTGTTCTGTTTCATAGAAGGAGAGGATGCCAATTACAAACGCATTGACGGTGGAGCATGGCTGAATGACAGACCATACGGCACTATTCACCGATTGGCCGCATCGGGTGAAGAAAAAGGTGTTGCCGATGCTTGTTTTCGTTGGTGCATGGAACGCTGTTCCAACTTGCGTGTCGATACCCATCGTGACAATCACATCCTGCAACACATCCTCCACAAATACGGCTTTACTTATTGTGGTATTATCTATGTGTCGAATGGTACGCCCCGTTTGGCCTTTCAACGCTCATTACCCCTCGTTGGGAACCATCTGTGAAAATTCGCTGAATTTGTTTTTGTGCCGGGCATAGTAATTCCAAAGGATGCTTCCTTGCATACGCTCGGGTATGTTGAGTTGGATGGCCTGACGCAAGTTTTCATGCCGGTCATTGGCAAAGGCGGGCATCATCTGTTTGAACTCCCTTCGTGCTTGAAATACGGCGCGGGCGCTGTCCTTTTCTCCTTTAAGCCAGAAGGATAGGGCTGCCACATAGTCCAGCCATCGCCGGATGCGCATGATGGGCTTTAATTCCTTGTCAGGTAGATTCTTGTAAAGCATGAGGAGATTGTTCCGGAAGTTGAGATAGGTTTTGTGCGGGTTCTCTTTGTTCAGTGTGCCGCCTCCCACGTGATAGACCTTACAGGAAGGTAAGCACACGATTTTTCGTCCACGGCTACGCAGGCGCCAGCAGAAATCAATCTCCTCCATGTGGGCAAAAAAACGTCCGTCAAATCCTCCGCTATTCCAAAAGTCGGCAGTGCGCACTAATAGGGCCGCTCCACTTGCCCAAAAGACGGAGCACACTGTGTCATATTGTCCGTTATCGTTTTCTACATGACTCATGATGCGTCCTCGACAGAAAGGATAACCATAATGATCAAGAAAACCTCCACAGGCACCTGAATATTCGAACACCTCTTGTCCGCGTTCTTTTTCGCATAGACTTAATAGTTTGGGTTGGCAGGCTGCCACCTCTGGGTGGACTTCCATATAGTCCAGCATCGGGCGAAGCCATCCAGGTGTTACCTCCACGTCCGAATTCAGTAATAAATAATAGGTGGATTCAATCTGGCGGAGAGCGCGGTTATAGCCCTCGGCAAAGCCGTAGTTTTTGTCCAGTAGAATGGTTCCCACCGTAGGGAATTCTTTTTCGAGCATCGACAGAGAATCGTCTGTGGAATGATTGTCAGCCACAAAGACTTTTACTCCTTCAAGGTCGGAATGATAAATAACGGACGGAAGGAAACGACGCATCATCGTGCATCCATTCCAGTTCAGTATGACGATAGCGAGTTTTGTTGGTTTCATGAATTTGTCAATGTCGCATTTAAAGCTGTATGTTCCTCATTGAAATCACCTAACCTGACTTGTACCAAATGATTGTCCAGAGCCAAGTTTGCATTGACTTCCACTCGGATGTAGTTGTCGGTGAAGCCATGCATAGGAGAGCCTGGTTTGGGTTTCTCCAGCAAGACTGTTGCCTCATGCCCGATGTGGCGTGCATAGAATGTTTCTGTCTTTTCTTCTGAGAGAGCCAGCAAGCGCTGACTGCGTTCATGTTTTTCTTCCGGACTGACGACGTAGTCGATTTTCAAGGCTTGTGTGCCTGGGCGTTCAGAATAACTGAATACATGAAGTTGTGTCACCTCCAGACTTTTGATGAAGCGATATGCCTCTTCAAAATATTCCGGTGTTTCTCCCCGTGTGCCGACAATGACGTCCACTCCAATGAATGCATCTGGCATGATTGAACGAATTTTAGCTATTTTGGAAGCAAACAAAGCCGTGTCGTAACGTCTCCGCATGAGTTTAAGCACTGTGTCTGAGCCGGATTGCAAGGGAATGTGGAAGTGAGGCATGAACGCTCTTGAACGGGCGACGTATTCGATGATTTCATCCGTCAATAGGTTAGGTTCAATGGAAGAGATGCGATAACGTTCGATGCCTTCCACTTGATCCAATGCTTTCACGAGGTCAAAGAATGTTTCTCCTGTGCTCTTTCCGAAGTCACCGATGTTCACTCCGGTGATGACTATTTCCTTTCCTCCCTCGGTAGCGACTTGATGGGCTTGTGTCACGATGTCTTCGATTCGTCCGTTGCGACTACGTCCACGGGCGAATGGTATGGTGCAATAGGAGCAAAAATAATCGCATCCATCTTGCACTTTAAGGAAATAGCGTGTGCGGTCGCCTCGTGAGCAGGAGGGAGAAAATGAGCGGATGTCGTTTATTGGAGAAATATGAGCTGAACCTTTGTCTTTTTTGTCCAATGAGGTCAAGTAGTCCAGCAGATGTCCCTTTTGTTCCGTTCCCAACACAAGGTCCACTCCATCAATGTCAGCCACTTGACCAGGCTTGAGCTGAGCATAACAGCCAGTGACAATTACGAATGAACCAGGATGTTGCTTGATTAGTTTATGAATGGCTTGCCGGCATTTTTTGTCGGCCATTTCTGTGACAGAGCAAGTATTTACAACGCAGATGTCAGCCTTTTCGCCTTTTCGTGCCGTGCGTACGCCGGCTTTTTTCAAGGTTTGAGCAATGGTGGAAGTTTCAGAGAAGTTGAGCTTGCATCCCAACGTATAGTAAACAGCTTTTTTATCCAGAAATACGGTCGTATCAATCATGTCTTAATGGGTTTGGGCGACAAAGGTACATATTTCTTTTTGATGTTCACATCCAACAGGGAACGAATCGGGCTTTTGGATGGATTGTTAAATATATAGTGGCTCATCGTTGACAATCAACCAGTTATAAAAAAATATCATTTTGAGCATAAAAAAAGTGCAGTTAAAAGATACAATGTATGTGAAAAGCTTCTATATTTGCAGTGTGTTAATAAGCAATTGATTGTTTTACAGATTTAAAAGCAAAGAAAAATGAAAAAATTAGTATTTGTATTCGTAGCTTTCGCAGCTATTTCTTTCGCTTCTTGCGGAAATGCTGCTAGCAGCACTGAAGCTGCAACAGAACCTGTTGCAACTGAAACCGTAGAAGAAGTCGCTACTCCTGCTGATTCTACAGAAGTTGCTCCTGCTGACTCTACAGCTACTGCCGTTGAAGTTGAATGATATTTCAGCATTGAGGGAATTGAAAAGTCTGAGGCCTTAAAACTTCAGGCTTTTTTTTATGTTCAATCGTGAAGTAGCATATAGCATCCATACGTAAGGCTTTTATTCCCGGCATTCTCAATGGTGATTCCTTTAAGCCATCATTATATTAAAGGTGAAATGAATCTCCAAAGAATCTGCCATTTCCGGCAAAAGGAATCGCTTTTTTCTCATCTGATGTTTTAACTTTGCAAGAAATTTAAACCAAAATAAGTTGGGATAGATGTGTTTTTGCATCAGACTCCTTGCTGTATAGGCATATTATGGCAAAAGAAAAAACCGTTTTCGTGTGTAGCAATTGTGGTCAAGAGTCTCCTAAATGGGTGGGTAAATGTCCTTCATGCGGAGCCTGGAATACGTTTGTGGAGGAGATTGTCCGAAAGGAGCCGTCTGTTTCACGCTCGACATTTACGGCTTCAACAGACATCGCGAGGCGTAATAAACCTGTATTGCTGTCAAGCGTTGAAGGCTGTGAAGAACAGCGCATCGACATGAGGGATGAGGAGTTGAACCGAGTGTTGGGAGGTGGCCTTGTTCCCGGATCGCTGGTATTGCTTGGAGGCGAACCGGGCATAGGAAAGTCCACGCTTGTCTTGCAAACGGTGCTTCGTATGCCGGAGCGAAAGATATTATATGTGTCGGGTGAAGAGAGTGCACGCCAGTTGAAACTGCGTGCAGACCGCATCCGCCATAATTCGTCAGACTGTCTGATTGTCTGCGAAACGTCCTTGGAACAGATTTTTACCCATATTCGTAATGTACAGCCGGAGTTGATAGTCATTGATTCCATTCAGACCATTTCAACCGAGCTCATTGACTCTTCTCCCGGAAGCGTGTCGCAGGTGCGTGAGTGTGCAGCGACCATTCTGAAATTTGCCAAGGAGACCAATACGCCGGTCATTCTCATTGGGCATATAAATAAGGAAGGGAGTATTGCCGGGCCGAAAGTTCTGGAACACATTGTTGACGCTGTCTTGCAGTTTGAAGGCGACCAGCACTACATGTACCGCATCTTGCGCAGCATTAAAAATCGTTTTGGCAGCACGGCCGAGTTGGGCATCTATGAGATGCGTCAAGATGGTCTGCGACCGGTGAGCAATCCTTCGGAACTGTTGCTGTCGTCAGACCATGAAGGTATGAGCGGAGTGGCCATCGCATGTGCCATTGAGGGCATCAGGCCATTTCTCATAGAAACTCAGGCTCTGGTCAGTACGGCTGCTTACGGTACACCTCAGCGGTCGGCCACAGGTTTTGACATCCGCCGGATGAACATGCTTCTGGCCGTGCTGGAGAAACGCGTGGGCTTCAAGTTGGTACAGAAAGATGTTTTTCTGAACATAGCCGGAGGATTGAGGGTGAACGACCCGGCCATTGATTTGGGTGTGATTAGTGCTATTCTGTCATCCAATATGGACAGCGACATTGAACCTTTGGTCTGTATGGCCGGTGAGGTGGGACTTTCAGGCGAGATTCGTCCGGTCAGTCGTATTGAGCAACGCATTTCCGAAGCGGAAAAGCTCGGTTTCAAGTCCATCATCATTCCCAAACAAAATATGCAAGGATTGGATTTTTCCAAGGTCAAGATAAAACTGGTGGGTGTGAGGAAAGTGGAGGAAGCCTTCCGTTTCCTGTTTGGTTAATAAAATGATAATCTGAAAGAAGTCAATGATAGCAGAATACCAACTGCGTGTGTCTCCGGAACAGGCGGCCACGGAAGCAGACATAAAGCGCTACATATCCCAGGAAAAAGGGTTGGATGTGCGTACGCTTAAGGCGGTCCGCGTGTTGAAGCGGAGCATAGATGCCCGGCAGCGTACCGTCTATGTCAATCTGAAAGTGCGTTGCTATGTGAACGAACTGCCTCAGGACGAACCGTTTGTCCCGACACTGTATAAAGATGTGCACGGCAAGCCCCGTGTCATTGTGGTGGGAGCAGGCCCCGGCGGACTCTTTGCAGCCCTCCGTCTTGTTGAGTTGGGGTTTTGCCCGGTGGTTGTGGAGCGAGGTAAAGACGTGCATGAACGCCGGAAAGACATCGCCCGGATTTCCCGCGAACATAAAATAGACGCCGAATCGAACTATGCTTTTGGTGAGGGCGGAGCCGGAGCCTATTCTGACGGGAAACTTTATACGCGCAGTAAGAAGCGGGGGAGTGTGGAACGGATACTCCATATCTTTTGCCAGCATGGCGCGGATGTGTCCATCCTGGCCGATGCACATCCACATATCGGTACGGACAAACTCCCCGCTGTCATTGAAGCCATGCGCCACACAATTCTGGAACATGGCGGCGAAGTGCATTTCCAGACCCGGATGGATGAACTCATCGTTCAGGGAGACAAGGTGAAAGGCATTCGCACGCATGACGGGCGAGAGTTCGTGGGGCCGGTCATTCTCGCTACCGGGCATTCGGCCCGTGATGTCTACCGGATGCTGCATGCCGGCGGAGTGGAACTGGAAGCAAAGGGGTTGGCCATCGGCGTGCGCTTGGAGCATCCGGCTGTTCTCATCGACCGGATTCAATATCACAATCGAAACGGGCGCGGACGTTTTCTTCCTGCTGCCGAATATCGGATGGTGACTCAGGTCGAGGGGCGCGGGGTGTATAGTTTCTGCATGTGTCCCGGTGGTTTTGTTGTGCCGGCTGCGAGCGGGCCCCGTCAGTTGGTGGTCAACGGCATGTCACCATCCAACCGTGGTTCGCGCTGGAGCAATTCGGGCATGGTGGTCGAACTCAGGCCTGAAGACCTTGAAGACCCGGCACTGAAACCCACACGGGGAGAATTGCACGGAACGCCCTTGTCCATGCTTGAACTTCAGGAACAGTTGGAGGAGCTATGTTGGCAGCAGGGCAATATGCGTCAGACGGCGCCCTCCCAGCGCATGGTCGACTTTGTTCGCCGGCGCCTGAGCTATGACCTCCCGCAGGCGTCATACAGTCCCGGAGTGTTGTCTTCCCCTCTTCATTTCTGGATGCCGCCGTTCATCACTTCGCGCCTGGCAAAAGCTTTTGAGATTTTCGGACGCACTTCACGTGGCTTCCTGACCAATGACGCCATGCTGATGGCCATTGAAACCCGCACATCCGCTCCTGTACGCATTTTAAGGGCCGACGAGACGCTCTGCCATGTGCGTCTGCAAGGGCTTTATCCTTGTGGTGAGGGTGCCGGTTACGCCGGAGGCATCGTGTCGGCGGCCATTGACGGAGAACGTTGCGCTGAGGCCGTTGCCGCTTATTTGCAGTCTTCAAATAACTGACGTGATGATGACAGCCCCGGAAATTGCCATTATAGACCCGAACACGTTGGCATCGCTTGGTTTGCGAATCATACTTGAAGAGATGATGCCTCAGGTCGTTGTGCGGACATTCCCCACTTTTGAAGCCTTGATTGACGACACGCCGGACGTTTATGTGCACTACTTCGTGGCTTCGCAAATCTACTTTGAGCATACGCCGTTTTTCCTTGAGCGCCGCCCGAAAACCATTGTGCTGGCCATGTCTGCGCTGTCGTTGCCGGTTCCTTGTCTGGACATCTGCCGGCCGCAATGCGCCTTGGTGCAAGACATCCTGCACCTGCAACACAACGGGCACCAGATGATGCACCGTCCGGTAATGGTGCCGGGTGCGGATGATGTGCGTGAGCTTTCACCACGCGAGGTCGAAGTGTTGCGGCTCATCACGTGCGGCTATATCAATAAGGAGATAGCCGACAAGTTGAACATCAGCCTCACCACTGTCATTTCCCACCGGAAGAACATCATGAAGAAGCTCGGCGTCAAGTCTGTGGCGGGGCTGGCCATCTATGCCGTCCTCTATGGCTATGTGGAAGTGGACAGCATCTGACGGGGCAAATTCCTCATAAATGAGGATTGCCCGTGTGTGCGTGATGCACTTATTTTGCATCCCGTAAAACAGATGCATTATGAACAGACCATTATTATTTTCGGCATGTTTTTGTTGCCTGGCTGCAGCGGCCCACGCAACGCCTGCCGACCGCGACACGATACGCGTGGTTGATGTGGAGGAGGTTATCGTCGTCGCTTCACCGAAAGAGAACACCAAGTTCCGCCAACAAGCCCTTTCGTCCACCGTCTTTTCGCGCGAACAGTTGCAGGACGTCGGCGTCATGTCCATAAAGAATCTCACCTCGCTCGTGCCCAATTTCTATATGCCCGACTATGGGAGCAAGCTCACGTCTGCCATCTACATTCGCGGCATCGGGTCGAGAATCAACACGCCTGCCATCGGGCTGTATGTGGACAATGTGCCTTATCTGGACAAGTCTGCATTCGACTTCAACCTCTATGACATTGAGCGCATCGACGTGCTTCGCGGCCCGCAGTCCACTCTTTACGGGCGGAACACGATGGGCGGCCTCATTCATGTCCACACGCGGAACCCGTTCCGCCACCAGGGCACACACCTGTCTCTGGGAGGGGCGTTGGGCAACAACAGCTATCAGGCCTCGCTCACTCACTATCACCGCACGTCGGAACACTTTGCCTTCTCGGCCGGAGGCTTCTATGAAGGGGCGCGCGGCTTTTTCAAGAATGAATGCACCGGCCATTATGCCGACCCCATGCAGAGC
>CAZOKL010000055.1:0-14447 GCA_964580305.1 uncultured Bacteroides sp. | reverse complement strand
TATATCGCACATGAATATGTTACAACGGTTTATAGATGCTCAAAATGAGACCTATGCACACGCCCTGGAAGAAATAAAAACAGGAAGGAAACGCTCACATTGGATGTGGTTCATCTTTCCACAAATGAAAGGGTTGGGACGTTCATCAACATCAACTTATTATGGAATAGAAGATTTAGACGAGGCTCGTGAATATCTCGCACATCCGGTTTTGGGTGAACGGCTTCGGGAAATCTCCCAAGTGTTACTTGAACTTGACACAAACGATGCTCATGCCGTATTTGGCTCACCTGATGATATGAAGCTGCGTTCATGTATGACATTATTCGATAAGATTTCACCAAATGATATTTTTGCCAAAGTTCTTGATAAATATTTTGACGGGCGTCGTGACAATAGAACTAAAAAGCTATTAAATATTTAAGGCACTTATATATCATTCTACACAAGTCATATTAACCTATACTAACAATGTTGTAATACACTCTGAATTTAAGAGAGTTGATGTTACATTAACATTGCGTTGATGCTTGAATATGTACATCGTGTAAGATTATATATAAGTGCTTATAATAAAACGTAACTCTTACTTCTTTTCACTGAAATATTTCAAGAATTGCGTACGCTCGAAGACATTCACGTGCTCCGGATCACGAGCACGCATCATACCTTTGAACTGTCTGACAGACTCATAACCTT
The DNA here is from genome assembly GCA_964580305.1 of uncultured Bacteroides sp. Lineage (GTDB taxonomy): Bacteria > Bacteroidota > Bacteroidia > Bacteroidales > Bacteroidaceae > Phocaeicola_A. The sequence goes on along the minus strand of CAZOKL010000055.1, from coordinate 13,748 downwards.
GGCGTGTCATCCAGTCTTCCACTTGTTCCAGCATTGTCTTGATGATTCCGTTACCTTTCTCATAAAGCGCACTGCATACTTCCACCGCCGAAGCGCCGACCAAAAGACATTTCACAATGGCTGCTCCGTCAAACACTCCGCCTGACGCTGCATAATCCAATTGCTTCACCGATGCGGAAGAAATTCCAATCCAACGCAAAGCATTGGCCAGTTCACTTGCATGGCTCAACACATGTCCGGCTGTATGCTCCAGCTTCTCTATGTTGATGTCGGTATGATAAAAACGGTTAAACAGCACCACTGCAGCTGCTCCATTGACATATAGCTGTTCGATGAGTTTCACTGGATTGGTCAAGTTGACACCCAATTTCACAATAAGCGGCACGTGTACACGCGACTTCACATGCTTCAAGATATCAATGTGGCGCTGTTCGAAATCTCCATATTGATAGTTCAGCGAAGTTTGGATGGCCATTAAGTTCAGTTCTATGGCGTCGGCACCGGCCTCTTCCAGCACGGATGCAAACTCCTCCCATTCTTCGTCTGTGTAACAATTGACACTGGCAATTACGGGAATGGAACAAGCACGCTTAGTGTCTTTCACCAACTTCGTATATTCTTCCAGATAATGAGCTCGCAGATAGCCTTGCATATAAGCTTCAGCTTCAGGATAATCACTGTTTGAAGAGTAATGGGCACTCTGCCACATGATTTGCTCCTCAAATAACGATTTAAGTACGATAGCAGCGGCTCCAGCTTGTTCCAGTTGCTTGTTTTTCTCAACACTATCGGTTAGTCCCGAACTGCTGACGATGAAAGGATTCTTCAACTCCAGCCCGGCAAAGGTGGTTTTCAGTTTTTCCATAGATTTTCTTTATCCGTTTAAAGGTTTCAGGCAAAGTTACAATAATGTGACAAAGAATGAAATGATGTGATAGGAGTTTTTTAGAGCCTGTTTAATTTTGTTCAGCAAATGCAAAACTATACACCATTACATCGCAGACTGGCAGACTCCCTTCTTTCCTGACAGAAGTGCAAAAAGAGAAAACAAAAGTAACCCGGAATCAATTATTGTGCGTACTTTTGTCCTGCCAAACCAAATACTTCATGAAGCATTATTCACTCAACATCCACGGAACACTGTTCGAACTGTCTTCCCCGCAGGTTATGGGGATTCTCAACATAACACCCGACTCTTTTTATGAAGAAAGCCGCACTCAGACGAAAAACGACATACGCCAGCGCTGCCGACAAATCATTGATGAAGGTGCCAGCATCATCGATGTGGGAGCTTACTCGTCACGGCCTGACGCCATACACATCAGCGCTGAAGAGGAGATGAAACGATTGCGCACGGGACTGCGCATCATCCGCGAAGAATGTCCTGAAGCCATCGTGTCGGTCGACACTTTCCGCGCCGAAGTGGCCGAACGCTGTGTGGACGAATATGGTGTAAACATCATCAATGACATCTCCGCCGGAACCCTGGACGAACGGATGTTTGACACCGTGGCACGGCTACAAGTGCCATACATCATGATGCACATGCAAGGCTCACCGCAGACTATGCAGCAAGCCCCGCACTACGAGAATGTGATAAGAGAGGTATTCCTCTACTTTGCCTCACGCATCCGGCAACTGCACGACATGGGGGTGAACGACATTATTCTCGACCCAGGATTCGGATTTGGCAAGACGATGGAACACAACTATGAGCTGATGGCACATCTCGAAGAGTTTACCCGCACATTCAATCAACCCCTGTTAGTGGGTGTTTCACGCAAATCAATGATATACAAGTTACTGGGTGGGACTCCTACCGACGCACTTAACGGAACGACCGTTCTGAACACCATCGCCCTAATGAAGGGAGCACACATCCTGCGTGTGCACGACGTCAAAGAAGCCGTCGAAGCCGTGCGCATCGTAACATCTTTAGACCTTAAACATTAACATAACCCTTTCTTACAACACAAATACTATGATATTCTCACTCGGAATCAAAGATATTATCGACATTATCTCCGTCGCGTTCCTGCTCTATTATGCCTACAAATTCATGAAAGAATCAGGCTCGGTGAAGATATTCACAGGTGTGCTCATTTTCATCCTGTTGTGGCTGTTGGTGGCGCAAGTACTGGAAATGCGCCTGCTGGGGGCCATTTTCGACCAACTGGTCAAAGTGGGTGCCATCGCACTCATCGTCTTGTTTCAGGATGACGTGCGCCGTTTCCTGCAAGCGTTGGGCTCTCATGAAAAAGTGAACCGCCTGTTTCACCTACTCACGGGCACGAAGAAACCCAAGGTGGAACGCTCGGACATCATGCCCGTGGTGATGGCATGCCTGAACATGAGCAAACAGAAGGTGGGGGCACTCATCGTGTTCGAACGCGGCATTCCCCTGAATGACATCATCCACACGGGCGACGTCATCGACGCCAACCTCAACCAGCGCCTCATCGAGAACATTTTCTTTAAAAACAGTCCGTTGCACGACGGGGCCATGATAGTTACCCACAAGCGCATCACGGCCGCAGGCTGCATTCTGCCCGTGTCGCACAGCCTCGACATCCCCAAGAAGCTGGGGTTGCGCCACCGTGCTGCCCTAGGTGTGTCACAACAGACCGATGCCCTGGCTGTCGTGGTGTCGGAAGAGACGGGTGGCATCTCCATCGCCTTTAAGGGAGAATTTCACCTGAAGCTCACGGCCGAAGCGCTGGAGAGCTTCCTCACACGTGAACTGCGTTAAGAGGGTTTCTGCCAAATCTCCTTTTTTTTCACTCAGAAGCCGTGAACCGAAAAGGTTACATTTCTGTTGCATCTATACATTTGCTTTACAACCTCTTAATGCGGGCCTTGTCCCGAGTCTATTCCGTCCACGAGCCGAGTCTATTCCGTGGTCGGGCGGTCTCCTTTCCGTCCACAGCCCGAAACCAGCTCCACCATGCATAGGGTTAAAGAAGAAGCTGCACGAAGCGGGAAAGAGATGTTCCCGGATATATTTCTGTCTACCATTTCAAAACTTCAATCAACTTCGCGACACGTCTGCTAAAAAACTCCCTGAAAGGCTGGGACACTCCGTCGCGAACACATAACTTTGCAGCCTAAAGCAAAGACAATGAAAAATTACATTGCACGTACATTCATATTGACACTGCTGGTGGTGATTGTGCTGCTGGGACTCTATTTCGTGCCCGCCCCCACCGTCGGCGACCACACCATGCGGCGGGTGAACATGCTGGCCGACATCGAGGCAGAAGAGCCTGAAACAGACGTGCTCGACACCATCGTCCTTCCTCCGCCCGTGAAGGCCACGTTTGTGGACACATGCAAGACGGGGCTCACCTGCATTGAAGACTATGCCGACTCCACACAGCGCGGCATGAAGCCGTTTTATGAGGCACTCGACCACGTGGATGAACGTCCCGTGCGCATCGCCTACTTCGGTGATTCATTTATCGAGGCCGATATCCTGACAGGCGACCTACGCGACATGCTCCAAGAGCGTTTCGGAGGATGCGGTGCGGGATATGTGGACATCACGTCGGGGATATATGGTTTCCGCAAGACCTTGCGCCACTCGTTTAACGGATGGACATCGAAGGGCGTCAACGACACAACAGGCTATGACATCAAACGCATCGGCATCTCCGGACACTACTTCATCCCTCATGCCGGGGCATACGTGGAGGCACGGCCGCCAAAGGCACATCGCGAGCACTTGGACAGTTGTGAGGTGGCGACCATCTATTTCGAATCGACCGACACCTTGTATATAGGTACGAGCGTCAACGGCAGTGAAAAAGAAGTCTGTCCTCTCACAGGCACCGGGCGGATGCAGGCATTTGACCGGAAAGGCCTCATCAAGAGCATGCGCTGGACAGTGGTGGAAGCCGACTCTGCCACGTTCTATGGCTTCGCCTTGGACGGGCGCACGGGCATCGCGGTGGACAACTTCGGCATTCGTAGCAGTAGCGGACTGACACTGGCTTCTATCCCGCGTGAACGGCTGCGCCAGTTCGGGCGTCTCCGTCCCTATGACCTCATCGTGCTCCAATTTGGCCTCAACGTGGCCACCGAGCGCGGTCGTGACTACCATTGGTATGAAACCGGCATGTTGCGCGTCATCCAGCACTTGAAAGATGCCTTCCCCGAAGCGGGCATATTGGTCGTCGGTGTGGGCGACCGTGAATATAAGGACGAGACAGGAAACCTGCGCACCATGCCGGGCGTGAAGGCCCTCATCCGCTATCAGCAAAACATTGCTGCCAAGGGTGCAGTGGCTTTCTGGAACCTATATGACGCAATGGGAGGCGAAGGCAGCATCCGCCGCATGGTGGAAGCCAAGCCTGCGCAAGCCAACCTGGACTACACGCACATCAACTTCCTCGGCGGACGCACACTGGCCCACTATCTCTATGAAGCGCTCATCTACGGAAAAGAACAATATGACAAACGGAAAGCTTATGAGCAAGATGAATGACCTCCGCCTGCTGTGCCTGTTATGCGCCCTGATGAGTGCAGTCATGCTTGCCGCACAAGACGTGCTGCCTCCTCAACAGACACCGCAGGACACGATGCGCAACCCCATGCTGCACCTCCAGCACGGTGCGGCAGTGCTTCACACGCCGGTCTCGGTGGGCAACTCGATGCCTGCGGCCTTCCGCAACACAAGGCAAGACACACTGATGAATGCCGCAGCCCTGAATCCATTCTTTGCCAAGCTGTGTCAAGGCACCGAGCCGGTGCGGGTGGTGCAGCTGGGCGACTCACACGTAAGAGGGCACGTGCTTCCCGTGGCCGTGCGCCACACGCTGGAAGCTGCCTGGGGCAGCCAGGCCGTCTGTCCGGATGAGATTAACTATCAAACCACAGCCATCGCCCGAGAGACGGGCGCACCCGGCCTGGTCTACCATGCCATCGGCCAAAACGGAGCTACGGCAGCCGACTTCTGTAACCCGGAGAAGATGAAACAGATGGCAGCCCTGCACCCCGACCTCATCATCCTTTCATTCGGCACGAACGAGAGTCACAACCGACGCTATGACCCAGTGGAACACTATGCCCAACTGGATGCCCTGCTCACCTTGCTGCGCCACTATGCGCCCGACGCCACTGTGATGCTCACCACACCACCGGGTTCTTATGTGCGAGCCAGCAGGCGCCAATACGTCATCAACCCACGCACGGAAAAAGCTGTGAACACCATCCTGACCTTCGGACGGAAAAAAGGGCTGGCCGTGTGGGACCTCTACAACATTGCCGGAGGTCTGAAACAGGCATGCCTGAACTGGAAAAACAACCGCCTGATGCAACGTGACCAGGTGCACTACACACATCAGGGCTACACCATACAAGGAAATCTTCTGGGCGAGGCCCTCTTAAACGCATTCAACGAATATGTGGCAAATTGACCTAAACCGTTTGTGCGACGCGCTGACCTATGACGCACAGCAACCTCTGATATTCAGTAGCGGACTCTTCCTGTTTCTCTTCATGGGCTTCAGCTTCGTTTATTTGTGCCTGCGGAAGACAACCACCCTGCGTCTGCTCTTCGTGGTGCTTTTTTCCTATTACTTCTATTACAAGAGCAGCGGCACCTATTTCGCCCTGCTGGGCGTGGTCACACTGACGGACTACACACTGGCCCGCCTGATGGAGCACACACGCGCCAAGGGCCTGCGCCGCACGCTGCTCATTGCCAGTCTGACCATCAACCTGGGACTGCTGTGTTACTTCAAATACACGAACTTCTTCTATGAAATGCTGGCCCCGCTGTGGGACGGAGAGTTCCACGCGCTGGACATCCTGCTGCCGGTGGGCATATCATTCTTCACCTTCCAATCGCTCAGCTACACCATTGATGTCTATCGCGGAGAGCTGAAACCCGTGCACAACCTGCTCGACTATGCCTTCTTCGTGTCGTTCTTCCCCACGCTGGTGGCGGGCCCCATCATCCGTGCACGCGACCTCATTCCGCAGATACGACGCCCGCTGACGGTCACACCCGAGATGTTCGGGCGCGGCATTTACTTCGTTGCTGCCGGACTTTTCAAGAAGGCTGTCCTGTCGGACTACATCAGCGTCAACTTCGTGGAACGCATTTTTGACAATCCCGGACTGTATTCCGGCATTGAAAACCTCTTCGGGCTCTACGGCTATGCCCTGCAAATCTATTGCGACTTCTCGGGGTATAGCGACATGGCCATCGGGCTGGCGCTGCTGCTGGGCTTCCACTTCCCGCTCAATTTCCGCTCGCCATACAAGTCGGCCTCCATCACCGAGTTCTGGCGGCGTTGGCACATCTCGCTCTCCACATGGCTGAGAGACTATCTCTACATCTCCATGGGGGGCAACCGGCGCGGGAAGCTGCGCACATATTTCAACCTGTTCATGACGATGCTCCTGGGCGGACTGTGGCACGGAGCTTCGTGGAACTTCGTGTTCTGGGGGGCGGTGCATGGTGCGGCACTGGCACTGCACAAGCTTTTCCGCAGCCTGTTGGGGCGCGACAAGAGGTATCAGAGCCGGGGCATACGCCGCTTTTTCGGCATTGTGCTGACGTTTCACCTCGTGTGTTTCTGCTGGATATTCTTCCGCAACAGCACGTTTGAGGCCTCATGGACAATGATTCACCAGATAACGACCAACTTCCAGCCGCAACTTTTCTGGCAACTGGTGAGCGGCTACAAGGCCGTGTTCGTGCTCATGGCTGCGGGCTATGTGCTCCACTTCCTGCCCGACCGCTGGGAGGAAGCCTGCCAGCGAGGCGTCATCCGACTGCCGCTCGCGGGGCAGGCCCTGCTCCTGCTGGCCATCATCTACACCGTCGTCCAGGTGAAGACAAGCGACATCCAGCCGTTCATCTACTTCCAGTTCTAAAGCTGAAAGGAGAGACGCACGCGCTTTAAGCACGCAACATGCTGTGTCATTTGGACTTTTTTTTCTACTTTTGCTGCCATTAATTTGAATTTTATACACTCACATCTATGATTAAACAGTTCTTCTCCTTGATGAGACGCTACATTGCGCCCTATCGCAAATACCTGACATGGGCCGTCATTCTGAACTTCGTGTCACAATGGCTCAACGTGTTTTCATTCGCCGCCATCATACCCATCCTGAACATCCTGTTCAAGGTGGACAGCACACACTACGAATATATGGAGATGGACTGGAATCACATTGACAAAGACGTGATTATCAACAATGCCTATTACTACATCTCGCAAATCATTGCCATGCACGGCGCCTTCGTCACCCTCATCCTCATGGGCGGCATACTCATCTTCATGACGCTGCTCAAAACGGCGGGCTACTTCGCCTCCTCGGCCGTGATGGTGCCGCTGCGCACCGGAATTGTGCGCGACATCCGCATACAAGTCTACAACAAGGTGCTCAAGCTGCCGCTCAGCTTCTTCTCTGAAGAGCGCAAGGGCGACATCATTGCCCGCATGAGTGCCGACGTCACCGTGGTGGAAAACTCGCTGACAAGCTCCATCGACATGCTCATCCGCAACCCGATAGCCCTCTTTGTCTGCTTCGTCACACTGTTCACCATCAGCTGGAAGATGACCCTCTTCGTCATCGTGGTGCTGCCACTGGCGGGATGGATCATGGGCATCGTGAGCCGCAAACTGAAGCGGCAGTCAACGGCCGCACAGGCACAGTGGGGCGACATCATGTCGCAACTTGACGAAACGCTGGGCGGACTGCGCATCATCAAAGCGTTCATTGCCGAGAAGAAGATGGCCGACCGCTTTGCAAAAACCAACAACGAATTCCGCCAGGCCATGAACGAGATGGTCATCCGGCAAAGCTCGGCGCACCCCATGAGCGAGTTTCTGGGCACGTGCGTCATCGTCATCGTGCTCTGGTTTGGCGGCTCGCTCATCCTGAACACCGACTATGCGCCGATGGACGCAGCGACGTTCATCTTCTACATGGTCATCCTCTACAGCATCATCAACCCGCTGAAGGAGTTTGCCAAAGCCTTTTACAACGTGCCCCTCGGACTGGGCGGCATGGAGCGCATCGACATGATTCTGAAGGCGGAGAACCCCATCAAGGAGCCGGAACGCCCGTTGCCGCTTGAGAACTTCGAGAAGCAAATTGAATTTCGCGACGTAAGTTTCAGCTACATCCCTGGACGGCCCGTGCTGAAACACATCAACCTCACCGTCCCCAAGGGCAAGACCATTGCGCTCGTGGGCCAGTCGGGCTCCGGAAAGTCGACCATGGTCGACCTTGTGCCTCGCTATCATGACGTGAAGGAGGGCCAGCTGCTCATTGACGGAAAGAATGTGAAAGACGTGTCCATCGCCGGTTTGCGCGCGCTCATAGGCAACGTCAACCAGGAAGCCATCCTCTTCAACGACACGTTCTACAACAACATCACCTTCGGAGTGGAGAACGCCACCATGGAGCAGGTCATCGCCGCGGCAAAAATCGCCAATGCGCACGACTTCATCATGGAGACCGAAAAGGGCTATGAAACCACCATCGGCGACCGGGGCGGCCGTCTTTCCGGCGGACAGCGCCAACGTGTCAGCATCGCACGCGCCATTCTGAAGAACCCGCCCATCCTCATTCTCGACGAGGCCACCTCTGCCCTCGACACCGAATCGGAACGACTCGTGCAGGAGGCGCTCGAACGCCTGATGAAGTCGCGCACAACCATCGCCATCGCACACCGCCTGAGCACCATCAAGAATGCCGACGAAATCTGCGTGCTCTATGAGGGCGAAATCGTTGAACGCGGCACACACGAGCAGCTCCTGGCCCTGAACGGCTACTACAAGAAGCTCAACGACATGCAGACACTGTGAGCCGCACACAGAAAAGCCGCCGCCGGGGCCGCGCGCCTCGGCGGCGGTTTTTGCATCGCAGAGAGAGAAAAATTTCACCAAACAGTTGCACATGAAAAATACATTGCCTATCTTCGGCCCCGATAACAAGCGTGCTCATTGAAAAGCATCGGCAGGAGGCAGAAATTTCATGCCCGTGTTCCGAAAAAATCATGCCCGTCTTTCCAGAAAAAGACGCCCGTGATTTGCCCGAGTCCTGCCCGTGATTTTTCCAAAACACGAGCATGATTTTTCCGGCCCGCACGCAAGGGCATCGGAAAAGATAGAAAGAAAGCGTTAAATAACTGATTAATAACTTTTTAAAATTCACTCACCATGAAAGCGAATTACAACCTCGCAAAGCGGTATAACCCGCAAACGAAAGAAAAGCTCTGGTATGCAGTTCCTGCATCAAAGGGCGTGATGGATGCCGACGAAACGGCAAAAACGGCTGTGGCCGACACCACCCTCTCAAAGGGAGAATACAAGCACGTGATGGACGTGTCGTCTGAAAAACTCGTTCCCCTCATCCTCAGCGGAATCACTGTCACCTTTGGCGGATTCGGAAAACTGCGCCTGTCATTCGGCAGCAAGGGCGTGGCAAACATTGAAGACTTCGATGTGAAAACCATGCTCAAGAACGCAAAATTCATCTTCACCCCGTCAAAAGAGCTGAAAGACGCCATCCTGGGCGCCACCTTTGAGCTGGAAGGCGTGGTGGAAGACGGCGTGAAGTATGGCTCGATGGCCTCTTACCGCAAGGCAAAAGGGCTTGACAGCGACGACGAGAATGCCGGAGGCGGCAGCGAAGACGACGGCGACGGCGACGGACTCTGACCACGCCACCAACAGGAAACGACGCGGGCAGCGCGGATTCACAAGCGGAATCCGGCGCTGCCCGCGCTGCATGTGGGGGAGCGGAGGCCGTCATCTGACGACGGTCTTCACCTTCCACACGGGGATGAACCCGAAGAGATAATACTTGCGCTTGTTGTTATACTTGACAATCTTCAACAAACGCAGAAAGCTGAACAGGTCATAAGTCACCTTGTTCGAGCTGCCTTTCCGCCGCATCACGGGGATGAAGCTGAGGAGATAGAGTTGTGAGCGTGAATTGTAAAACATGTTTTTGCCTCCAGTCGTTAAGTTTTCAGTCAGTTGTTGCATCAGACATTCCGAGCCATATTCGGGGGGAATCATCCCGATGAGGCTTATCTGCCGGGCAACGGACAGCTCTGCAAAGAGGCGTCCCTGCCACAAGACGTAGGCATCGAAGGGCGTGAACCCGATGCGGCTGCCCACGTGCCGGAAGAAAGCCGTTGAGTGCTCCACGCGGGCCTCCTCGGAATGCCGCTCGGCAAGGCCGTAGCTGCGCGAGGTCAGGAAGCTGCACTTCACGTGCGTGTGCCTGTAGCCGGCCTCGCAGATGCGCATCACGAGGTCGGAATCGGCCGCAATGGCATAAGAAGTGTCAAAGCCCCCGAGCTGCTTCAGCACGCCGGCGTGCACAAACATCGTCCCTGTGCAGAAGTGCATGTTCATGGACAGTTTGCGGATGTCGCCCCGCCAGGTGTCGGTTTCGGCCTCATTCTCCACCGGCAGCAGGGTGTCGCCATAAGAGTAGTCGGCCCGCAGGGAGAGGATTTGCGCCACGCTGAGCTCAATGCCGCGGCTGTCATGAAAGAAGTCGAGGCTGTCAAGGAAGTTGACATACGTGCCACGGGCGCAGGCGATGCCCTTGTTCAGTGCCTCATAGAGGCTCATGTCCGGCTCGGAGAAGAGGCGTATCCAGCCGCGCTCTTCATAAGATTTCAGCAGGCCGAAGGTGCCGTCGGCAGATGAGCAGTCGATGACGATGTGCTCCACATGGCGGTAGGTCTGCATGTGCACGCTTTCCAGGCACTGCGCGAGTTGCGCTCCGCGCTGCTCCGTGAGGGCATTGCGCGTGACGGTAATCACGCTGACGAGGGGCTGCTCGCGCTTGCGTTGCGCGATGGCCATCATCGTCTCAATCATGGTGTCGGTGCATTTCTTCCACGTGAAACGGCGGGCACGCTCGATGCCCTTGGCCGCGTTCTCCTCGCGGAGGCGGGGGTTGAAATAATATTTCTCATAGGCCTCGATGTGCTGTTCCAGGCTTTCATAGTCCACACACAGCCCGGCGTCGCCCGTCACCTCGGGCAGCGACGAGTTGTTTGACACAATGACGGGGCACCCGCACTGCATGGCCTCGAGGGGCGGCATGCCGAATCCCTCATATTGCGAGGTGTAGACAAACCACTCGGCGTTCGAGAGGAGCGTGGAGAGTTCGTCGTCGGGCAGATAGCCCGTGCGTATGATGCGGTTGGCATATTGCCGGAAGTCGGGCACCTCCTTCTCGATGCGCCCCATGAAGGCGTCCCAGGCCGTGCCGCCGAGCACGTAGACCATGTCGTCCACATGGTTCTTCTTGATGAAGGCAATGAAGGCGCTCACGGCACGAATCAGGTTCTTCCTCGGCTCAAGCGTGCAGAGCGAAAAGAGAAAACGGGCGCCTTCGGGGATGCCGTACTTCTGCCTGACGGCTTGCAGACGGGCAGGGTCATGGTCGGGAAAGAAGCGTTTGTCGGCCGCAAGATGGGTGACGGTGATTTTTTCAGGGTCGATGTCCGGCACGTATCTGGCAAAGTCGTTCTTGGTGTATTGCGACACGGCGAAATAAAAATCGTCCTTGTTTATGCTCTTCACGAGGTCGGCAAACCAACCGTCACACCCTGCGGAGAAATATTTCGGGAAAAGAAGCGGGATAATGTCGTGCAGCACCGTGAAGCAGATGACCGAGGGGAAGCGACGGACATAGGACGGCACGATGTTGCATGGTGACAGGAACACGTGCATGTCGCCCAAATCATCGCCCTCAACGCGCATGCGGTCTGCCATGTTCCGCCCGAATTCCCGGCGAAAATAGTCGTTGAGTGCTTGCCTGATGCCTGCCCGGCAGTAGACGTAGAGTTCAACGCGGGCGTCTTCCAGAAAGTGCTTCACGACGTTTTGGGCCACGAAGAAGATGCCCGTGCGCGATGCTTTGTCGTGCAGAGCGCGTTCCAGAATTTCTGCATAGAACAGAATGTTTAGTTTTTCCATGTATGTTTTTATAATTGAGTTGGTATTTTATGGCTCAAAGACGGAATTATGCCAAACGCACAACAGCGCTTTTTGCCATGTTCAGCAGTTTAGTTTATGTTTAGTCTTAATCCTTTGTGTTCGGAATGATGCGCCAAAGGCATGCACACTCACCCTCAAGATTTCACAATTCCATTCTTGCACCAGGCAAGCCGGCGGTCGATGACGTCGGCCAGCACGTGGTTGTGATAGTCAAGATTGGCGCGTGATGCAGGAGTATGATAGAGGTGATATTCGACGCCTCCGGCCTTGAGGAACTTTTTTCTCACGCCGGCGTGCATGAGCCGATAGGCTATTTCGGTGTCTTCCTGGCCCCACATGGTGAGGTCTTCATTATATCCGTTCACGCGCAGCAGGTCGTCACGCCAGAAGGCCATGTTGCATCCGCGCAGACGGGTCAGGTCTTTTTGTCCGAAACGAGGGGCAAGATAGCGCCGCAAGGGGCCGATGCGCAGGGAGTTGAGCGCGTAGCCCAGTCCCAACTGAAGGAAGGGCGGCCGGAAATCAACGCCCTCACGAAGGAAGCGGGCGGTCATGTCGGGCTTCAGTCCCACGCGGCTGCCGCAGACAAAACAGCCGGGTTCGGCCACCTCGAGGTGGTCGGCAATGAAATGTCGTTCCAAAACAACATCGCCGTCAATCTGAATAATATAGGGATTTGTCACCGCCAGGATGCCCTTGTTCAGTATCTCCGTTTTGCGGAAACCGCGGTCTTCCTGCCACACGTGGGTGATGGGGATGTCTGTTTCCCGGCGCAATGCATCGATTGTCTGTCGTGTGTCGTCACGTGAACCGTCGTCCGCAATGACAATTTCTGCCGGGCGCACGGTTTGTCTAAGCACACTGCGCACGCAAAGTGCGAGTGCTTCTTTCCAGTTATAGGTGGAAATTAATACTGAAATCAACATAAAAGCTCTTCTTTTATTCGCTGTTGTTTCCCATTAAACGGGTTCTTATTCTGATTACTGCACCGACCTGCAAAAAAAATACGCCCTGAACAATGTCACCAGCGAATCGTTCAAGGCGCTGCTTATGCTTCTTTTAATCGTCAAAACATGTATGCCAAAGAGATTTGCCACGTCCTCAGCTTGGCCGATGAGAAGTCATATTCGCCCGTTTTTCCCAACGGGATGTTGTAATTGGCCCCCACTTGCAGATGGCTGATAAGCTTCAGTCCGGCTCCGACGTTCCAGCTGAAATTGGAATTCTTGAAGGAAAAACGGTCGCCATTGTCCAGCTCCCACTCACTTTTGCCCAATCCGAAACCAAATTGCGGGCCTGTGGCGATATACACACCGAGCAAACTTCCCAACCCGATGTTATATTTCAGGTTAATGGGTATCTCAATGGAGTTACGTTTCAGCGACTCATCGTCGAGCTTGACGCCCGAGTGCGAGTAGAGCAACGAGCCATCCACTCCCAATCCTACCAGGGGAATGGTAAACTCAGCCATAGGTCCGATGAAAAAACCGGTGAAATTGTCGCGTTTTAAAGCGTCTGTGCTAATCGAGGCCTTCGCCAGATTGACACCACCACGCACGCCCCACTGGAATTGTGCATGTGAAGGCACTGCCACAAACAAGGCGGCTATCACCAAAAGGATGCTCCAGATTTTCTTCATAATTACTCGTTTTTTTAATTTAGGAAAATACGTTAGCGTGGCAAAGATGATGAATATTTTCCTAAAATCCTAATATACACTGAAAAAAGATAAATCAGGGAAAAGTCATCTGCTGAATT